>JADHXR010000107.1 GCA_016782865.1 Phycisphaerae bacterium | reverse complement strand
GGCTGTCACATGGGATCAGTCGAACGATTGGTCTGCAGCGGCGGCTGAAGTCGACCGGCTCGTCCTGGTCCTGCACGAAGCTGAGAAAACAAAGGTGCTCAAGCTGTCAGGCGAAACTGAGACAGCCCTCTGTAAACTCGTCGGATACTTTGCAGTTGGCGAATGGTGGACCTCACGCGACGGCACGCGTGAACGCATGGCCTGCAAACAGGCCAGACTCAAACAGGAGGAATTCCCTGACCATGAGCTTGACCCTGACGACTCGCCGTTCCAGCCGCAGTTATTGCTCGAACGCGATTCGGTATATTCGGTCGCACCTGCAGTGACCAATCAACTTGACGCCCTGTTGATGCAGATTGCCGTCGCCATGGACAATCTGGACCTGTGCAGATTGGGAGTATCGCTATCGGGATTCTGCTACCGCAGCACGCCGCAGTTGGGCATTCCATTCATCAACTCGGTATTCAATAACCTCGCTGCGCGTGACGTGACCGACTTGCAGGCCGAGAACGAGTTCCGGAGAGCAGTGGGCTTGTCCGAGGTCAGTGAAGATCGTCGACCGCGGTCGGTGAGTGATCCAACTCTGCCACCACCTTTCGTCCCTGAAGATGTCACGGCTGGTAGCAACAGACAGGGGCTCTTTGCGCCCCTCGTCGGGGATATGACAGATCAGCGTGATCTTATCTTGGGTTGTGTTTTTCATCGTTTTGGTGTGGCGGTTCCACCGGCGGAGAGCGACGCGTCGCAATATCCGGAGTTGGCGGGTTTGAAGAAAAAGCTTCGGACCGCTTCCGGTAAGACAGCTAAATCTGTGGGCAAGATGGCCCTGGCCGAACAGACTGAGTTCTGGTCGGAGGAAGCACTCGAATATCTTGGTATCGCTCGTCGCAACCTGGCACGCCCCGACATGGCATTGCAAAGGCTAATTCAGAAGGGCGCACTCCGGCCAACGAGAATAGGCGGACGGCTTGTGTTCAAGAAGGCCGAGCTTGACCGTGTTCTCGAAAAAGGGGACCAGGCGCCTCGAAGAGGAAGGCCCAGAAAAGATGGGAGATAGGCCTCATTCTGAGGCGATTCTGAGGCGAATAATCTTTTGCAATTCGCCTCATTATTATCAGCCAAAAATAAACCCCTTGTTTCCAAGGGGTTATGTAAGCGGCCGATGAGATTCGAACTCACGACGTTCAGCTTGGGAAGCTGACATTCTACCACTGAATTACGGCCGCGGGTATTCAGAATGTTTATTATGCTCCATATCGGACAGACTGTCAAGAACGCCCGAGAATCTCCTTTGCGAGAGGCCGGTGACAGTTTAAGATTATTCCAAACGCCTCTCCATGCAGCGAAAGGATGTGAAACCATGCCAATTCACCTGGGACCGATGACGCGACGCGATTTCCTGGCTGGTACTGCCGGTGCGACGGCGGTGCTGCTGCTGGGCGAACGGGCGGGCGCTGCCGACAAACTGAAGGCCGATCCGCACTGCTTCGCACTGCTGAGCGACACGCACGTGCCTGCCGAGGCAAAGACGAAGCAGGCGGGCGTGAACATGACCGACAACTTCGCCAAGGCCATCGCACAGGTCACGGGCCTGGATAGCGCGCCGGCCGGCGCGATTCTCTGCGGCGACCTGGCCCACAAAGCGGGTCTGCCTGGCGAGTACCGCCAGTTCGCCCCGATGCTCCGCAAACTCACCCAAACGAAGTTGCCCGCCCACCTGCTCCTCGGGAACCACGACCATATCGGGAACATTTATACGGCCCTGGCCGAATCCAAACCCGCCAAACCGCTGGTGGTCGGGAAACACGTTTCGATCGTCCAGTCTCCGCGTGCCAACTGGTTCCTGCTGGACTCGCTTGAGGTGGTCAACGCCCCGCCCGGGCTTCTTGGCAAGGAGCAGTTGGCGTGGTTGGAAAAAGCGCTCGACGCGCACAGCGACAGGCCGGCGATCGTAATAGCCCACCACAATCCCGACATTACGCCGGCGGGACAACCGGTGCGCAAGCCCAAGAGAACTTCCGGCCTCAAAGACGGCGCCGCCCTGCTGGATCTGATGGTTGCGCGGAAGCACGTCAAGGCGTTCATTCACGGACATCGCCACCACTGGTATCCGTACACATACAAGGGACTCCACATGGCGGGCCTGCCCGCCGTCGCCTACGTGTCCCGCAAGACCGAGTCGAGCGCCTGGGTGCTGGCGCGGCTTGAGGATAACGGATGCTCGCTGGAACTCCGCTGCCTCGACGCCAAACACGCCACCCACGGGCAGAAGGTCGAAATGACCTGGCGGGCGTGAGCGACCGGCATGAGGAGAACGAATTGACCGGGAAAGAGCTTTCTAATGCCCTTCGCGGCGGCCGGCGGGTCTACGGCACGCTTATCGTTTCAATGTCGCCAAAGTGGCCTCACGCCGTCAGAAGCACCGGCGCGGACTTCGTGTTCATCGACACCGAACACATTCCGATAGACCGCGCCGCGCTGTCGTGGATGTGCCGGACATATGCGGCCATGGGGCTCCCGCCGATCGTACGCATCCCCAGCCCGGACCCCATCGAGGCGTGCAAGGTCCTCGACGGCGGCGCGTGCGGGATCATCGCGCCTTACGTGGAGTCCGCCCGGCAGGTTCGCGAACTGGTTGGCGCCACGAAGCTTCGTCCGCTCAAGGGAAAACGCATGGAAGAGGCGCTGGAGGACCCCGATGCCCTGGAACCTCCGCTGAGAGACTACCTCGATGAGTTCAACTCGGGCAATATCCTCGTAGTGAACATCGAAAGCGTGCCGGCGGTCGAAAATCTGGACGCGATTCTGGGCGTACCGGGGCTCGACGCAGTCATCATCGGGCCTCACGACCTTTCGGTCAGCCTGGGGACCCCCGAGCAGTACACCAATCCCGTTTTTGACGGGGTAGTCCGCGACATTATCCAGCGGGCAAGGAACTGCAACGTCGCGGCGGGAATGCATTTCTGGGAGGGCATCGAACAGGAAATCGAGTGGGCAAAAGCCGGGGCCAACCTGATCGTTCACAGCGGGGACATCTCCATCTTCGCGCAAACGCTACGAGAGGATTTGACGAAAATGCGCCAGGCCCTCGGCGATGACGCTCCACTCTCCGGTACCGATGGAGCCGCAACGGTCTGAAAATGGAAAGGGAAAACAATGAAAACAATTCGACAGATTGGCTCGCTGGTATTCGTACTCGGGCTGTTCGTTTCGGTATTTGCGGGGATACCGTGGACCGTGATGGTCAGCGACAGGTCGGTCGTGCCCTGGTGGCTCAGGGTGGCGATATTCTGCCTTCTCGGGGGCATCCTCGTGGTGCTGGTGACACTGGCTCTCGAACGGAAGAAGAAGACCACCCCCGCGGAGGGAACGGCGGATGTTGAGCCTGACCGCTCGATCCTGCTGTTGAATTCCGACCAGGTGCCCGGGCGTCAGGTCACCGAGGTGCTTGGCCTGGTCCAGGGTCATACGGTATTTGCCATCTGGCTTGGCAAGGACCTGTCGGCCCTGATCCGGCTGATCCTGGGCGGTGAACTCACTGAATACACCGAGATGATGGGCAGCGCCCGGTCAACCGCCACCGACAGGATGCTGGAACAAGCCGCCAAACAGGGCGCCGACGCGGTGATCAACGTTCGCTATATGACCACGAGCGTCGTGGGAACGGCGGCTGAGCTGCTGGTGTACGGAACGGCCGTCAAACTCAGTTGACCGCCCCGAGTTCTACACAAGAATCAGGAGCATGTATGGAAAACAATATTTTTAACAGGACGGAGCGGGACTCTCACGGTTCGCGGATCAGTACGAGCGCTTACAACCTCGTCATCGGACTGGTCCTGTGCTGGGGGTTCGCCGTCAACTGGGTGATGGTCAAGACCATCCCTTACGAGGCCATCGCATCGGTCAACAAGCTGGTGTTCATTATCGGGTACTTCGCGTCCTGCCTCTTCGGAATATATCTCTTCACCAAGTCGGACGTCCCGATTGTGAGTTTCATCGGGTACAACTTCGTGGTTGTCCCCTTTGGGCTGGTCGTGAATCTGGTGGTGGCTCAATACGAGCCGGACCTGGTCCTCAGTGCGATGCGGGTTACCGGGCTGGTGACATTTGGGATGATGGTTCTCGGCTCGCTCTTCCCCAGGTTCTTCCAGAAAATCCACGGTGCGCTGACGATTGCCCTGGTCATCGTGATCGTCGTCGAGTTGATCGAGATATTCATTTTGGGAATCCACCACGGAATTATCGACTGGATTGTCGTGATTATTTTCTGCGGTTACATCGGTTACGACTGGGGGCGGGCAAACAGAATACCCAAGACCCTCGACAACGCAATAGACTCAGCCGCCGCGCTCTACATGGACATCATAATTCTGTTCCTGCGAATACTGAGGATAATGGGAAGACGAAGATAGGGACGGCAGAGGCACCTCTGCCTCCACGCCATCGGCGCTCCGCCAGGCAAGTCAGTCCACACGTTGTGCGCCTCGAAGTACGCCGCCCTCAAACCAATATTGGTCTGATCGCGGTCAGGAGGGCTGTGACGATTGCCAAAGCCACCAGCACATCGGTAAATGTAAATCCTGAACGCTTCCTGGAGTGGCGGGTCATGTTTTTATCCTTTCGTCTGTTGAGCCAATTTGACATTTTCGCCCTCGACACGCGTCTCCTGCCCGTTGCCTTCGCGCCGACATCGAGGCAGGAGGGTTCCCATTCCGTTAAACTCAAAGAGATGTTCGGCACGGCCTTGAAGGCCCGCAAGCCGGAGATCTCGCCCGGACCTGCGAAGATCGCGGCGCAGTACGACCAGGCGGGCCAGGGCGGCTGTTGTAGTCTCAGCAACACGGTCGAGTTCGATGCAGATGGTGGCGCCGATCCCGGTATCCGACGCCCGATTCGATATCTCGCAGGCGTCGGTGTACGACAAATTCGTTCGGTTGAATGCAATTGTTTTTGTGTTGCCGGCTACCATGTTTCTGTCCTTTCACTTATCAGTACGGGGAGCGGCCTCCATAACTGCGCGCCGGACCAGAAATATGGAAAGTTGCAGACTTGACCCTCTTGGAATATCTATTTAGCATGGTCCCTGATGCGAACCTGTCTGCGAGAATCCTCACGAAAGGAGATTCCGAAGCTTTGTCCTTCAAGCACTTACGGATGCAAACATCGAGCCGGGCAAAAAATCCAGCGAGTTGGCGCAGTTACGCATAGAAGTTCCCGTACTGAGGGGGGAAACCGCACCGGTTGATACTGAAGACGCGTGAGGATTGGCGATGTCGAAAGACAATGACAGATCGATGACCGGGGCCGAACGCGGGGCGTTCGTCATGACGCGCTGGACGGAAATCAGTGCTGCGCGTACGCTGGATCCCGAGCGCCGCCGCCAGGCCGTCGGGCGAATCATGCGGCGATACTGGAAACCCGTCTACGCATATCTGCGCCGCAAGGGCAATGACCACGACAAATCCGCTGACCTGGTCCAGGGCTTCTTCATTAAGGTGATCCAGCGGGACCTGATCCAGCAGGCCGATTCGAACAGGGGACGGTTTCGATCGCTGCTGCTGACGGCGTTGGACCGATATGTCCGCGATGAATACGCCAAGGAATCCACGCACAAACGTCGCCCGGCCGGCGGCGTGGGCTCTCTGGACGCATTCGAAGTTCCACCTCCCCTTCCCGCGATGGACGCAAGCCCGGAACAGGCGTTCGTCTATGCGTGGGCTTCACAACTCCTCGATAGGGTTCTTGCCGATGTCGAAGCCCAGTGCCGCCAGTCCGGCCAACAGCAGCACTGGGAAGTATTTCGACAGACAGTAATCGAACCGACGCTATTCGGCGCCGAAATCCCGCCCATGCCAACGCTGTGCAGGGAACTGGACATCGGCACACCGAAACAGGCGGCCGCGATGAACGTTACCGTCAAACGCAGGTTCAAACGAGTCATGCGGGCGCACGTCCTTGAGTTCGTAGCATCTGAGGAGGAGGTGGAGTCGGAGATAGGCAACCTGATGGATATTCTCTCCAGGACAGGCGCCGGGAAGCAAGTACCATGAATGCAAAGAAGACAACATTCGGGGCCGATCCGCAACGGATGGCGGACATGCTGGCTACGGGGACCGACGCCGACTCCGGCGATCTGACCCCGGACGAGACAAGGGAGGAACTGCTCGGCAGGCGACTTGCGGGGTCCCTCCCGCCCACACCGAAGCAGGCAAATGACCTGGCGGTATTCGTCGGCGAGTTTCAGGAACTCCTGCCCCTGCAAGGCCGGGCCCTCGGCGAAGTGATTCTGGACGAGGAAACCGAGTTGGATGTTCTCGTCGAGATCAAGGAATACGGTAAGACATTGTCAACAGCGATCGATTCTGAGGCAGATCGTGAAGTGGGCCTGACGATTTACTACGCCGCGATCGCCGGCGGTATTCTGTTCCACGACCAGAGAATCACCAGCTACTCCTTCGCTGTACTCGCCAATGCTCTCGAGGCGTTCGTCGAGAAACGCTGGATGAACCCCAAGCTTGCCCGCCACTTTGCCAAGGCCCGCAAAGCGTGCAGGAAGAAGATGAAATAGAACGAATCGAACATTGTGACGGGGAGATCTCAATGACAAACAGGAACGACAAGAATGACAGCCCGCCAGACAGTGTGCCGCCGGAGCCGAAGACTCACAAGGGCGACAGGTCGTTTTCATCGAACAGTTTTGCTGTGCTCATTGCCCTGTTTGATATCCCTGTCTTCTTCACGAAGAATGATTATGAATTTGAGATCTTTCCGCAATGGATATATCAGTTGCTTGGTGTTGCTCTTCAGGGACTTCTCCTGGTTCTAATCTTGAGACTTGTTTATGGAGCATACAGAACCTGTCTTGATATTGGCTCGTACGCGGGAGATGAACTTCCGAAACCGGTTGCATCTGGAGAGTCCTTTAAGTGGAAGGACTTTGTTACTCAAGCAGGCCGAAGAAACCTGATTTTGGGCGCGATCGTGTTAGCGTTGCTGATTTACTTACTCTTCTGTAGAGTGTAGAACTATGAAAGACGAATCATGATTCATTGAACGTTTACGGGAAGGTCTCAGTGACAGACGTGGATGACGAGAAAGACATCTCGCCCGAAGGCGGTGAAGAACAGGTCTCACACGGCGCGGTGACAGTGCCGGAAACTAGCGACGGGAAATCTGCCCCCCTGATGGACGCCAGTACTGCAGAAACGATATGGATGATCGACGAGGATACTCCATTCCCCCAGATCGACGGCTACGAGATGGTCAGTCGGTTGCGTCAGAACGACGCTGGGATCGTTATGCGGGCCATACAGCTAAGCACCGGTCGAGAGGTAGCACTGACATTCCTCAAGACCGAATCAAAGGAGGCTCGTGCCCTTCTTGACCGGGAGATCAGGAGTATTGCCCGTCTCGCACATCCGGGCATTGGCTGTATCTACGACAGCGGGCCTTGCCAAGGTGGGTATTACTGCGCGCGGGAGCTGATCCGAGGCGTGGATCTAGACCAGTACACCAGTCAGAACGGACTCTCACAACGACAGATCCTTGAACTCATGCAAGGGGTCTGCCAGGCTCTGCAATGCGCCCATGAGCAGGGGGTAATTCACCGAGGCCTGAATCCGTCGAGCATCAAGGTTTCCCGAGCCGGTCAGCCCCATGTGCTGGACTTCGGCCTGGCCAAGCCGGTCCTGGAAAACGCCACATATCCGGCATCGGCCTCGGTGGAACAGCTTGCGGGAACCATAGCGTTTATATCCCCTGAACAGGCGTCTGGACATGCGGACGAATTGGATGCCCGCACGGATGTCTACAGCCTTGGAGTAATCCTTTACCATCTCCTGACTGGAGATTCTCCCCACGACCCGTCGGGCAGTCCGTACGAGGCCATGAAGCGAATCATGGAACGGGACGTACGCCGCCCTCGCGCCGCCAGCAAAAATATCGACCGTGAATTAGAGGCGTTATTGTTGAAGGCGCTATCTCGCAAGCCGGAGGGTCGATATGCCTCCGCCGGTGAGTTGGCTGATGATATCGGTAATTACCTTGACGGCAGGCCGTTGGTGGCAGTAGCCCCTGGCGTAGCGTATGTCCTGGGCAAGTACCTTCGCCGTCGCCGTACAGCCATTGGGATCAGCCTCGTCGTGCTTGCCGTGGGCGCCACAATAATCGCACTCGTTTATCCCCGGGAGCGCCCTGGCCGCCATGAAGTCACGCTTGCGGGTCCACTTGTGACTGAGACAAAGACGGATTCGTCGAGCGGTTCGAAAAACGCCGGATGGACTGACCTCCTGAAACTCGTAGATCCCAAGAAACACGTCATCAGAGGGAAGGGGGAGCAAAGGTGGGCTTTGAAGGGCGGCATCCTCACGGCCAAGTGCCTGTCGAGTTCGGGGGGAAAGAGTATTGCCATTCCGGCAGCGCCTCGTGGCAGTCATGAGCTGCGCATAAGATTCGTTCGAACAGGAGGAGATGGTCCGGTCTGTGTTCTGCTTTCATTGCGTCGGGTCCGATGCATGTTAGTCCTCAGTGCATCCAACGGGCATTCCAGCGGAATCGAACTCGTCAAAGGTAAAGCTATCGTACACATGAACGAGACGACGGTACAACCCGGAACGCTTGTCAACGGGAAGGAATACCTGTTGAGCATCAAGGTTCTGCTCAATGGCCCCCAAGATGTTGAGTTTCAGGTATCGCTGGACGACAAGCCTTACTTCTCGTGGAAGGGACGGGAATCGGACCTCGGGCCGCCGGGTTGGGAAGAGTTCCCGAGCAACGGCGCCTTGGGATTGGTCTGTCACCAGAGCGATGTTTCCTTTCTCAGCGCGAAGCTGCGTATGCTCTCTGGTAGCGCGGAGATATTGAAGAGCTGAGAGATGATTCCGGTCCGGACAGGAGCGGAACGCTCCGGGTCCGGGCTAATCCCCTGTTGCGGCTGAAAGTGACGGCAGGTATATTGGGATTTATTGTTTGAAACGGGAGCGGTCTCCGTCCGGCCCAGTTGGCAAGGCCCGCAGAGACGTTCGTGGGACAGTATGGCCTGTGGCGAGGTCGAAGGGCAACAGAGTTATGCTGTCACCAGGGTAGGACGGCTGATATGGCTTATGTGGAGCTTTGGAAAGACGGGAAGCTACTGAAGTGTCAGGCCCTGGACGATCAACAGGCCCGCAAGGGTTGCCTTATCCGGGTAGCACCAGGGCGGGAAGTGCGACTGGCAGTGGGACAAACGGCCAACGTGGGTGAATACGAAGTTCGTGTCCTTGACGGTCCACTCCCAAATATGAAGCCGCCATCGACGTCCGATCTTTACACCACCACCGTAGGCGACGAGCACCAACTCCAGACGATCGATGACGTAACCCTGGCGGATGATTTGGGAATGATCGGCTCGCCGATGCAGGCCCACGCAGATGATCCAGCGCCGCTGAGCGCGATCCCGGCGGCCAGCATGCCCATCCGTGGACCAGATCCGACCGACGAGTTGTCCTCTCCACAGATTGAAAACTACGATGTGATCTGTAAGCTCAGCGACAAGGGCGGACAGGGCATCGTCTGGCGAGCGGTGCAGCGAAGCACAGGGCGCGAGGTGGCGCTAAAGATCCTGAAGGCGCGTTCCGGCAGAGCCAAGGCTCTGTTTGGGCGGGAAGTGAAGTTATGCGCCTTGTTGGAGCACCCCAACATCGCCCGCATCTACGACAGCGGACTGCGACACCACGAGTACTACTACGCGATGGAGTTGATAGAAGGTCAGCACCTGGATGAATACGCTGAACAGGGAAGACTCTCCCAGCGGGAGATCCTGCAACTGATGCAAACGGTCTGTCAGGCAGTCCAGTATGCTCACCAGCGCGGAATCGTCCATCGTGACCTGAAACCACCGAATATCCTGGTGACTCCGGACGATCAGCCCCACGTGCTGGACTTCGGCCTGGCCAAGCCGGTCCTGGAAGACGCTGCAGACCCGGCATCGGCCTCGACAGGACAACTCGCCGGAACCATAGCGTTCATGTCCCCTGAGCAGGCCGCTGGGCATGCGGATGAATTGGATGCCCGCACGGATGTCTACAGCCTTGGAGTAATCCTTTACCATTTGCTGACCGGAGACTTTCCCCACGACCTGTCGGGCAGTCCGTACGAGGCCTTGAAGCAGATAGTGGAACAGGACGTGCCCCGCCCTCGCGCCGCCAGCAAAGAAATCGACCGTGAATTAGAGGCGTTATTGCTGAAGGCGCTGTCTCGCAAGCCGGAGGGCCGGTATATCTCTGCCGGTGAGTTGGCTGACGATATCGGCAATTACCTTGACGGCAGACCGCTCAGGGCCAAAGAGACAGTTGCCGGTTATGTCCTGGGTAAGTGGCTTCGGACGCATCGTGTTGCGAGTATGGTTGGGCTGGCAGTGCTCGTCGCTATCATCATCGTGGCTGTGATCCCCTACGTTGGCAATCATCGGGAGCCACCGAAGGCGGATGTGTCGAAGGAAGAAGTCCTGCTCCTGAGGGCCGCCGCAGAGGTGATGTGGAGAGATATCCAAGGCCTGGATCGTGGCCAGGGGTTAGGCGGGCGGATAGATGAAGCTTCCAAACTCAAGCGATATGCGCGCACGTTGTTAGACAAGGGAACCTACACTGAGTCCAAAGAAGGCTATGTGAGACTATCTTCGATGATGCGGGCCTTGATGGAGTTGGACAGGGACCGCCGTGCTGCCCGTTCGGTCCGCGATAATGCGGTTGGCACCGCAACAGGAGCTGACAAGAAGGACGCAACGGCCGCGGCGGAGAATTTTCGGCACAAAGTAGGCGAGGTATTCCGAAAGGCTGAGGCGGCATTTGAAGCTGGTCAATTCCAGAAAGCTCGCCACCTGTGGCAATCGAGTGCTGAATACTATCAGGAAGTATTGGCTGTCCGGCGTGCAAGAAACGCATATGACAACCTCATAATGCTACAGAATCTGGACGAGCTTGGTCAACATGCGCCAAGCGAATGGCAAGCTGCCCAAGTAGTCGAGCAGGAGGCACACGACTCCAAAGGGGATTCTGAAACAGTCATAGCCGCGTGGAAGCGCGCCACGGAACTTCTGGCCAAGGCGATACGGGCCTCCGAGCCCGGACGATTCAAATTGCTGGCATCGCTGGCCCGCAGTTCTCACAAATCGGGCAAGCAGGTCGAAGCACTACAGTACGCACTCGGAGCCCTTCGGATACGCCCGAAAGATTCCGCCATGCTCATCCTGAAGAAGCAGATTGAGTCGAAGTTGGACAAGACACTCACGTTGAATCTTGGCGGTGGCGAGACGATGCGCATGGTGCTGATCCCATCCGGAAAGTTTGTCATGGGGAATCCTGAGAATGAGATTGTCTCCACGGTGCAAGGATACATTGGCAAAGAGGCCCCGAAGCACGATGTTACAATCACTCGCCCCTTCTACATGGGTATTAGCGAGGTTACAAGAGGGCAGTTTGCTGCGTTCGTAACGGCCTCAGGCTACACGAGGGCTGAAGTGGCTGGTGACGATGGGCTAACCTGGCGTGACAAGAGCCATGGGCAGGGCTCTGCGCACCCTGTTGCACACGTCGCTTGGCGCGATGCGATGAGTTTTTGCAATTGGCTTGGGGGGGGTGTCTGTCGTATAGTGCGTCTGCCTACTGAGGCTGAATGGGAATATGCTTGTAGAGCGGGCAACAAAGGACGATACCATTTCTCCAGCAGTGACGAAGCGGAGTTCCGTAAATATGGGAATGGTGCGGATCGCTCATGTAAAGATTTTTTTGTGTCCCGAGATAACGCCTATGAAGACGGGAACGCTTGGAGCGCTAAGGTTTGCAGCTATGCCCCAAATGGTTGGGGACTGTATGATATGCATGGAAATGTTTGGGAATATTGCGTTGACTGGTACAATGGCAAGTACTACTCGACCGATCCGAAGATTGATCCATGCGGTCCAGATTCCGGTATTGCACGGATCCGACGCGGTGGTTCCTGGCGTGCTCCATCGAAGCTCTGTACTGCCGCCGTAAGACATTGCACTCCACCCGGAATGCGTTTCAAAGATGTAGGATTTCGTGTTGTGTGTGATGTGACACAGGGAACAATTGCCCCATATGCCCAAAGGGGAGACAAGGGATGGACTAACCTGCTGGCATTCGTCGACCCCGCAAGACACACAGTCAGGGGGAACTGGCGAAAGAGAGGTGACGCTCTTCTTGCCCAGCCTGCGACAGGTGGGCGCATTGAGATACCGGTACCCCCAGTGGGCAGTTACCAACTGGAGGTCACATTCGTTCGGGAGTCCGGCTCGAAAATAGTCTATGTAATGTTGCCCGTCGGGGGCACACAATGCGGATTGGTTCTCAGCACCGACGACGGCGATGAACGCCAGAGCGCCCTGGAGAACATCGGCGGGAAGACCTCTGGTGAAAACGAAACGCATATCCCGTGGGGCAAGTTGGACAACGGCAAGGAGTACACGCTAGGCATCAAGGTCCTGCTCGAGAATGACCTGGATGCGACAATTCATGTTACACTGAACGGCAAGCCATACATCTCATGGCGTGGGAAGAAGTCGGCCCTGTCCGGCAACAATTGGTGGCGTCTCCGCAATCAGCATGCCCTCGGACTTGGCGCCCACAACAGCCGTGTAGTCTTTTCGTCCGCCAAGCTGCGCATGCTTACCGGGAGAGCGGTGATTATCCCCAAGCAAGTCGACGCCAAAGCGATGAAACTGGCGTCCAAAGCCCTGGAAGTGCTGACCAAGCCGGTAATCATCGCCGACTTCGAGTCGCCGCTCCAGGCCGGATGGAAGATAACGGGCCAGGCGTTTGGAAAAGGTTCGTGTGGCGGCGGGTTCATCAAGGGATTCGCGGGCAAGCAAATGGTAAGTTCTTATCACGGGGGCGACGGTAGCGAGGGTACGCTGACATCACCGGATTTCATCATCCGGGGCCAGACCATCACGTTCCTCGTCGGCGGTGGTAAGTTTCCCGGCAAGACGTGCATGAATCTCATCGTGGGCGGTAAGGTCGTGCGCACCGTGGCGGGGCACGAGAGCAATACGCTTCGCCTGGACGGGTGGGATGTGTCGGGCCTGATGGGCAAGACGGCGCACCTGCAGATGATCGACACGAAGACGGGTAAATGGGGACACATCCTCATCGACCACATCGTTCAACACCCCGGCAGGATCAACGAAATCCTCAAACGCAATGACACGCCGACGCCGCCAGGGAAGTGACGCCAAACCCGCTCGAAGGTGCTTGCTGTTTGAGAGATCTACCTGTTGAGCATCAAGGTTCTGCTCAATGGCCCCCCAGGACATTGCGCTCCAGGTATCGCCGAACGACAAACCACAGACAAGACCAGCGGCAACGACAACGCGTGGGAGTGAGTCAGGCGGTTAGTCGACCCGGCCTGGACGCCGCCGACGCGTCACTCGGCGAGGATTTCTATTCCGTTGATTTCCGGGTTCTGGATGTTTGTGGTGAAGTCGATCGCCAGAAACAACCCAAGCCCCTGGCGCAGGACCCGAGGCTTGGTTTCGCGTGCTGTATGTTTCCGGTGTATTTCACCTGCGGCGGCGGATCATAGCCAGCCCGCCAAGGGCCAACAGGCTCAACGTCGCAGGCTCAGGCGTGGCGATGATCCGAGGACCAGTCCCGTTCCCATTCTCAGCGGTGTAAATCGATCCCCATGTCTCTCGCGAACCGGACATGACAAACGTGGAGAAGGCGCGGCCGGCGGCGAGATCGGCCTGGACGTAACCCAATACGTCGAAAGACTTAGTGCCGGGCGTGCCGGGAATCACCGGATCACTGTCACTGTCATAAATTGTAAATCCAGCAGGCATACTCTTGCTGGCCGGACCGAGTGCGTCGGAAACCACGTCCCCGGTAACAACCGCATCGCCGACATCCAGCCAACCGATTCTGGCTGAACCATAGTAGTAGCCGGTGTCGAAACCGAGGGAATCAACCTGGAGCGTCGCACCGGTCACCACTTGGCCTGCAAGTGGGGAGATGGGAATCTCGAAGATCGACACCCTGTAATCGTTGCCGTAGGGGGAGCCAAAATACACGTTGACGTCCATAGTGGTCCCGCCCGCAACGTAACCGGTGGGCCCATACTTGGTGTTCCACTCATAGGTGGCGTCACCGGCGATCGGCGTGTAAAGCGTCGTGGTGGCGGCGGAGGCTCCCACACTGATAAGGAGCAAAACCAGCATAGACAAAACGGTTCCCGTCACAATCTCTTTTCTCATAAAGCTTTCCTCTCTTGCTAAGCCAATGCCTCCACCGCGTACCGAAACGCAACACAAACACAGGCTGGTATCCTGACATCCTCGCTCAACGCCTGATGTAACGCCTAACGTCTAACGCCTAATAAGATGGGATTATAACCCCCATTGCATCATGCGCCTAGCGCAAAATTGAATATTATCTCAGGTATTTCGTCACGGATGGTGGCTGACGGTGACAACCTTGCCGACAAATTACCGACACCCGGCGAGAGTTTCCGTGCCGTTGATTTGGGGTTTCCGGATGTTTGTGGTGAAGTTGATCGCCTGTTTGTCATTCCTCCCGCCCCGAAACCTTGCGGAGTTCGGCCAGGAGTTTCGGATCAACATCGACGCCCAGACGCCGGCAGGTCTTCACGTCGGCCCAGGCCTTGTCGTAGTTGCCTTTGTAGTAGTATGCAGTAGCCCGATTGTAGTAGGCCCCGGCGAAATCCGGTTTGACTGCGACAGCCTTTTCGCATGCGGTGATGGCCTCGTCGAACTTGCCGATATTGATGTATCCGAAGCCCATGTTACAGTGCGCTTCGGCGAAATCGGGCTTGATAGCAATGGCCTTTTGGGAAGCGGTGACCACATCCTCAAATCGCCCGAGCATCTGGTAAGTAACGCCGATATTGTAGTATGCCCTGGCGTAGTTGGGCTTGATGGCCACAGCCTTCTCGAATGCCGCCAACGCCTCGGTGTATTTCCGGAGCTGTCCGCAGGCGACGCCCATGTTATACCAGGCGTCGGCGTGGTCCGGTTCGATGGCGATGACCTTCTCGCATACGGCGATCTCGTCGGCGAATCGGCCCAGCATGCGGTACGCCACGCTCATGTTGTAGTGTGCCTTGGTGTAGTCCGGCTTGAGGGCGACGGCTTTCTTGTAGGCGGCGACGGCATCGGCGTATTGCCTGAGCCGGTTGTGTGCGGTGCCCATGTTGCAGTGCGCCTCGGCGGAGTCAGGTCTGATGGCGATAGCCTTCCTGAACTCCGCAATAGCCTCGGCGTGCCGGCCGGCTTGGGCATGGGCAATACCACGTTGATTACAGGCCGCAGCGTCGCCATCGCCCTTGCTACCCTCGCAGCCGCACAGGAAACCCGACAACACGATAACCCCACACCCCGCCGCGACAATCACCCACGAACTTTTCAGTTGCCCATACATGTCTCGCCTCGACGCCGAAACACAATCCCACCGGGATGAAAGATAGCAAGGAACGAATTTCGCGGCAAGGCTTATGCGAGAAACGTCCGCAGCTAAAACCGCTTTAGGCACAACTTCGAGGTAATTTTCCCTCGCTGCGACCGGTCCTGAACGTACAATATGACAATAATCATCCATATCCGCCCCTGCCGCGGGAGACAATCATGTTGGCAGCAGTTTCCAATCAATATCTATGTTGGGCAATTGGGACCGCCGCGGCTGTGTTGCTGTGTGCCTCGGTCTTCGGCGGCGGCGCCCTGTTGTGGGTCGGCGGACGTTTCGTCGCCCGCATACCCGGCGTGACGTACTGGCGAAGCGTCGGGGCGAACCTCCTGGCCGAGTTCCTCGCCGCTATCGTTTCGGCGCTGGTTGCGCTCGCATTCCATCTTGTTTTTGGAAGTCCTGAAGCCGGTTGGGGCCCGGCGGCCGTCGTGGGGCTCGCGATTACGTGGTTGGTCATCAGCCGCATATTTGAAACTTCATTGTACAAGGCGTTCCTGGCGTGGCTGCCCACGTTGGGCGAGGCCGTGATTGCCCTGCCGATCGTAATGCTCGTAATCCTTCCGGCGATAGGAGAGATCGAGCAGCGAGCAGAAATCGCCCTCACCAGGTCCAAAATCAACATTGTTCAGACGGCGTGGCATATGTATCGGGATGATACTGGAGGACGTCCCGCAGACGATCGGGGCCTCGAAGCGCTTATCGAACCGCCCAAACATTATAATAAATGGCAGGGCAGGAACTGGGGCGGACCATACCTGCCGTCGCAGTCGAAGGATTGGCTCCTGGACGCCTGGGGCAATGAACTGAGATACGAACTGCGGAAAGAGAAGATAGAGGGGAGAATCGTGGAGTTCCCCCGTATCTGGTCTCCGGGTCCGGACGGCCGGGCCGGAACAGACGATGATATCGACCTCCGCGACGAGTGAGCTGTTTCGAATCTCACGCCACGCGGCCGCAATCGTCTGGCCGGCGCGTCACTCGGCGAGGATTTCTATTCCGTTGATTTCCGGGTTTTGGATGTTTGTGGTGAAGTCGATCGCCAGCTTGTCAGACACCTCGATGCCCTTGATCTCCTTGATCACGGGCTTGAAGGCGCCGCCGGCGGCTTTGAAGACGTCGAAGTCTTTGAGCGCCACCTTGCCGTTGATGCTGATGTCGAAGACGCGCTCACCGGCGGCTGTCACGCCGTCATACGTCTCGGCGAAGTGGAGGCGGACGGTGTATTTGCCCGGCGGGAGCTTGAAGAGATAACCGGCCATGCTGTAGCACTCGTTGAGATAGACCTTCGGGGCGCGGGTGCCGGGTATCTCGACGGTCTCGCGGAGGACCGTTTCGCCGCCGATGACGCCCCAGTCGACCGTGTCGGTTTTCTCCTGGTCGGCCAACCACGTCTTACCGCTGCCGTCGACGTAAATCTTGTCGGCGCCGCAGTTAATCGAGTAGACGGGCTTTGTTGTTGCACAACCGGCCGGCAAGGCGCCGGCCACTACCACCATCGCCGCCATAGCAAGAAACTTGATCGCACGCGTTTTTTTGAGCTTGGTCATGGTCCCGACTCCTTATGCATGAGTAACGCGAAGAAGAAAATGTGCCGACTTGCCCGCACCCGAGCAGGCGAAAGCATTGTCGCCCCTTGCCCGGAGCGTGTCAACAAGTCAACCAACGATCAACGATAAAAATTGGCGGGCGGCGAGAGGGTGTCCCATCACGCAGACCTGTGACACCCCCCCACCGTGGCGACAACGAGGCGACATCCCGCCCCGTGGCACCATAAGTCATTTTAAGACAAAGACTTGTGGTCGCCAAAATCGTTTCGTCGCCGGTATACCGGCCTGTATGACAGCTTGGAAATACACGAAAAAGTGTGAACCAAATGTGACACCCCCCCAAATTGGCCGGACCGTAAGCGAGCACTATTTGGCGAGAGTCAGGAGCTTCAGAGCGAGTTCGCCGTCCAGGGCGCGAGAGGCATCGAGGCCTTCGATCTCGAATATCACTACTTCCAGCACGCAGAAGACCTTGGCCCCACCCCGCGGGCAGCCGGCGATGACCTCGTCACCCCGCCCTATCGCCGCGTGGAGATGCAGCCTGGGCGAGTCGTCATCGTGATCGCGGAAGATCGTACCGACGCCGGCGATCTCGCGGGCATCGTCGAACTCGGTGTACTGCGGTTCGATCGGACCTGTTGGACTCTTGGGCCCGACGACCACGCGTGCGCTGCGGAGTCCGCCGATGAGCATCACGGCCGCTGAACGGACGCCCTCTTTTGCGGCGATGGACTCGATCTCTTCGTAGACGTCCTCGCCTTCAAACCCGCGAGCGACGATGACCCTGCCGATTTTACCGGTCTGGTAGTCCATGGGAGAATAACGTGGATGGAAACCCGCGTTTACTTCTTCACGTACGCTGCATTGATAACGTTCTGTGAGATGCCTGTGATTTCGATGACGCCCTCGAACTGCGTAGCGAGCACTTCGGCGAGTTTCTCGGCCGTAGAGTCGCACTCGATGGAAAGCGTCGCGACACTCGCGGCGAGCTTACCGTTTACTTGTTTTACGCCCTTTACGCCCTGAAGCGCCTTCTTGAGCTTGAAATACGCCGCCGCCTTGATCTTCTCGACGACGAGCTGGACCTCGCCGCGTCCATCGCAAACGTCCATCCAGAACCGCAGAATATCGGCCTGGATCTTCGGGGCGACTATCTTGCTGCAGATATCCAGCGCCCTGAATGCCGCTCTCTTGGCGGTGGCTCGATCGCTTTGCTGGGTTTTTTCGGTCTGGCTGTAGAGCAATTGGGCGGTGTCGCTGCGATAACACTTGACGTTGCAGGTGGCGCCGTAGCGGAAGAACCTCACGCCCGCATAGTTCCAGATGCCCCCGGAAGTAGCCTCGGCGGTTCCGGTTATGAACAGTTGTGCGCCGTACTGTTTGGCGATGGCCTGGATCATGTCGGGCTTGTCGGCCGCGATGGCGGCCAGCATATTCTTACGCTCGATGGCCTTTATCTGCTTGCTGTTTACCAGCAGGAAGCCCGACTTGAGCAGTTGGTTCTCGATACCGGTCTGCACGGTCGACTCTTGCTGAGGCCACTGATCGGTTCGCTCGTTTATGACGACCATGACTTTCGGGCGCCCCATTTCCGTCAGCAGATTCTTGACCACTGCCCAGGTGTCTTCGATTCCCTTTATGGAAACCACGACTCTGGCCTGCAGTTCCACCGCACCGTCCTGGGTCTTTTTCGGCGTTCCGACGATCGTGAACTTCTGAACGAATCCGGCGGACCTTGCCAGAATCGTATCCTTGACCAGTTCGAAGTTTGCGGTCTTGGACTGGGAGAAGATGTATGAACCGGCGCCCTTCTCTACGGCCCGCCGTTTGGCGTCGCTTTTTGCTTCTTCCAGGGTCAGACCGGACCCGGTAACCGTAACTTCGACGAGATTGGCGGCGATTTTGCGAACCTGCCCCCCGGCCGGAGCGACCGGGCAGGCGATCGATGCGGTAAGAACGATGAGAACTGCTATGATTCTCGGCATGGCGGAAATACCTCAACATCAACACCGGTATTGTCCCGGCGGTGCAACAACTCTGAATTATGGCGTTTCATGCGGTTCGCGCCGCATGAAACGCCATGCGATAGTCAGTCGATGACCGGCTGGGGATCGCCGATGGGCACGTCCTTGATCTCGACTTTCCTGTCGGTCTTGATATCGTCACCGCATCCGAGTACTGCAAGCATCATGAGCATCACTAAAACGCATACTATTCGTCTGATCATGGTATTTTCTCCGATCGTCCGTTTGTTGTCGAACCGCATGTATCCGCGCGGCGGCGTTATCTTATCGTGAGGTTCAGCGTCCGCTGATAGTAAAGGATGGAGTTCCACAGCGGCGTGAGTTCAAGTTCGACGATTACCTCGGCCGTACCGTCGGGTGCTACCTTGAAAGTGTTCTCGACCACTCCGGCGCCCTGCTGGAATGTCAGCATGGAAGTTCGGATTTGATCGTTCTGGGCGACGAAATCGACAACGGAGGTGTTTGAAGTAATCCGCAGCCCGTTAATTTGCTCGGCGAGCTTCCGCCGCGCATCGAGTTCGGCGGCACGTTTGGCCATCAGTTTGGCCTGAGCGGCGTTGGCGTTACCTTGATCTATGGCGGCGTTGCCCGTAGCCCGCAGCGTTTGCGTAGCCCAGGGGGGAGCGGCAGCGGCGACAGCGACCGTCCGCCTGATCGACACAGTAGCGGTGGTCTTGAGATACGCCTCGGGCGGAATGCCCATGCCCGTTTCGGTGATGACGGTGTCCTGGGATCGGACGACGGCGTCTTCGACCTGGCGGAGCCTGACATTGTTGCCCCTCAGGTGCGTGGAGGTCCAGGACTTCAGGCTCAGGTAGAACTGGCGGAGTTTGATCTGCATCTCGACCTCGACGATCAGTTCATCCTTGTGATAGCGCCGCCCGACCTCCTTCATGCCCCTGATGTACGTATTGACCCGCGTCCTGATCTCGTCGCTTTCGGTGACGAAATCCTGCACGGTGGTGTTGGAAGTTATGCGAAGGCCCTTGATGCGCTCGGCGAGTTTTCTCATGGCGTCGGCGCGTGCGGCGCGCTCGGCCATCAGGCGCCCGCGCGCCGTGCAGTACTGCGCCCAGTACTTCCGAGCCGCGGCGCTGGCGCCGGAGAACGTCGCCTGCGTGGCGCCGGCCGCCGGCGGTACGAGCGGGTCCTGGATCAGTTCGGGGCGAGGGACGCCCGACCCGGTCTCCCGAATAACGGTTATCTTGTTGGTGGTGGACATTTGCTGAAAATCTCGGGCCTTGATCTTGTTGCCCTTGTAGTGAGAGGCATGGATGGTCTTGAGTGTCGCGATGACCTGGCTGAGCTTGATTTCCATTACGACTTCGCAGGAGTCGTCTTCCAGGTACTTCACCGACACTTCCTTCATGCCCATCAGGTGGGTATTGAGAGCGGTCTGTATGGTGTCAGACTCAGTGACAAAATCCTGAACGGTGGTCTGGGAAGTGATTTTCAGGCCCTTAATGCGTTCGGCGAGTTTTCGGATACCGTCGGCCCGGGCGGCCCGCATGGCCAGCAGTTTGTTCTGCGCCTTGCGTTTCTCGGATATCGCGTCAGCTCCGGCAGGCAGAACCGAGAAAGCCATGACTACCACGCACATCGCCAGTTTTATTGCTCTAATCATTACATTACTCCCTGATCTGGTTAGTATTACCTTCAAAAAATGGCCATCGTTATGGTCTTTTTTCCGAGCCTTGCGGCTTGGATTTTGCTCGCTCTGGTTTAAGTGTGTCCCGCGGACCTCACAAGGTTACAGGCGCCCGCGCGTCCGACGGTCGCCTTTCGTCTTCAAAAGGTTAGGTCCACGCCGTAGCAAAAGTCAAGTTTGTTACAAGAATATCTATCGGTAATCGGACGGGCAAAATGAAGTTTTTGCATTATATCGGGCGATTGTCGTCCCGCCGCATACATCATATCGTTCACCGATCGCCCACCGTTTTACATTCCGGCCCGTTTTACGTTCAACTGCATTATTTTGTCTTTTTCTGTTGATCGTCCAGCAGGTTTCGGTGTGGCCCGTAAGTAACCATTTCATACATCTTTGTACCCACAACCGGAGTGGCCATACACTTGCCTCCCATAACAACATGAGGCCCATGTTTGCAGTAATTCCCGCAATCCTTGTGATCCAGATCGGTAACAACACCCTTTTCGCTATATAACAGCAGGTACTTCTCGTATGTCATCGACTTGTCAATGGTCTGGTTTTTTAAGTGCAGTTCGAAATTCGCCCGCGTCGGCGTACAACAACATTTTCCGCCCATTATCCAGGGCTTGAATTCAGCGCTGTGCCCCAGTGCATCATGACAAATCAGCGCATTTGGCACATTGCCCGCCTTCGGAACATAAGGCATGGGTTTGTATGGCTGGCAGGCGCCCACAAAAACGCAAAATAATAATGCCGCCAAACCGCTGAACTTAATACTATATTTCATGAATCATCACCTCTGGCGTGAACGCATGCGAAACTCGTAATCCGCAACATCCGACCTCATACTGCATATGTCATGATCGACCACCAGGCCAACCGGGATATGGCACGCTTCCCAGTTTGTTTTATACATCTCAAATCCCTGGCCATCACGCCATGAGACTTGTATATCTATCCACAAGTCGTCCTTTTCACGATTGCGAAACTGCGTTCGAATTCGCAATAAATCGCCCTCTATGCGATCTGAAACCTGGCGCACCACATTGATGTCCTTTTTCAGGCCCTTATCCAGAATAAGAATCCTGTTCGACACGTTCAACTGATCCTTTTCAGGTCCACATCCAACCAATACACCGGCGGTGACAACCATTATCAGTAATATGACACATTTCATCATTTCTTTTCCTTGCGTCCTGTTGGCAAGGCGCCGGCATCCAATGCCATGGCCGCCTTTTCTTTGGATATGGCATTGTCCGCGTCGAATCCGGCTGACAGCAAGGCCGTGCTTTCACCTGTTTCGGAAGTCCTGATCCCATAGTAAGTGTTAGTCCATCGCGGAAGCAATCGTCCCGTGATGTCGTACATCTCAAAACGAACATTATGCACGCCGGGCTTTACTTTCGCGGCGAAGACATACGCTCGCCCCGGTAGAGATGACCACCTGCGTATATCTCCGGACACATCCCAATTACTGGTATTGACCACCAGGCTCAACGCCGTCTTGGCGATCGCCTTTGCCGCCTGAGCGCCTTCTTTGTCTCCGACACGATCCTGTGTTACGGCCTGATCCCACATTTCCGTAACCTTGAAGGCATTTCCCGCCGGTGCTCCGTCCACAAAAACTCTGATCGTATGGGGCAGGATAAAGCTGGGTTTCAAATCCGTCCTCTCGCCCTGTAAGCCCCCAAGCGCCTTTACGGGCGGATCGCCCAACTCTACAGTCAAAACCATGTTGGCTTTTGCCTGAAACTCGCTCTTGAAAAACTCTTCCCTTGTTTTAGCTGTAACCAGGATCGGATTTTCAGCGGAAGCAAATGGCAATGGGGCTGGTGGATCATCAAGGCTGACTTTAATCTCGGCAAGATTTACCGCACCTTCGACAAACTGCTTGGGATTTCCGGGATTGTGAAATTTGCCGAAGGTCCATTTTTCGCCTTCTATTCGTTCTCTGGCAAACTTGTCTGCCAGTTTGACGTCATTTTCTTTTTCCCTGTTACGTTCTTTTTCCTTTCGCGGAGTGGTTATTGCGGCCTTGTTAAAGGCTATTCTGGCGTTGTCGCTCTCGCCCAGTTTGTGGTAGACCTTCCCCAACCAGTAATAAGCAACTCCAAAATCGTCACCGATAATATCAGGAGTATCCTTTTTGACGACGGCCTTACGGTCTTCTATAAGCGCGCGAGAGAAGTAGATTCTGGCCTTGTTGTAATCTCCCTTTCGGTAATTGATATAACCAAGGTACCAGTTTATCGCCGCCCGTTCGTAAGTTTCACCTTTATAATACTTGTACTTCTCGGAAGTAAGTGCGGCTACGGTGTTCGATTTTTTGTCGTCAAGCTGGTCAAAGGCTTCTATCAATTTCAACTCAGCCTGTGTATAGCATCCCAGTCCGATAGCCATCCGGGCGAATTCCATACGATCCAGAACATATTTGATGTCGTCTGTTTTTTCAGGCAGTTTTTCTTCTCCGGCGATCAAGGGATTCCATGATCCTGCCAGTTTAGCGCCACAACCTGCCAGCGATACACATAACAACGTTATGAATGTATACTTTACCGTGTTGTGGAAAAAAGCTTTCCCGGCGGGACCAGGTAATATCCTGCCTGATAAGGCGGTATAAATTGTGTTCTTGGAAACACCTTCTGATTGATACATGATTTTCTCCACAACATTTTCGATTAACGATCGTAAACACTGGCTTTGTAGTAGTATTTCATTTCGTAATCGTCTTCCCATATTATCGCGCCGGTACCGGTATCAGTAAGACGAAATGCCAATCGCATGTAGCTGGTGGTCTCCCGTCCACGAGCGCGCTTAATGCCCGTGATAGTACCAGCCAGGAGATAATCAGCGCCCAGAATTTTAGTTGTTTCGGATACCGCCCGCCCCGAAGAAAGCTTCAAATCCTGCTCGCTCAATGCCTGCTTGAGGTTTTGCCGTTCCAAAAAGACCATTTTCCCGGCGGCGTTTTTGATCAGCTCAGTCCGCATTTTCCCAAGGAAGCTATTGGTGTCAATAATCTCGTTACTCTTGTTAGTCACCTTCGCAAAGGCAATATTCGGCGGGGTTTGGGCCTTCTGAATCCGTTGCAGGCGCACAAGCGATTGAGCCATTTTGTAACTGACCGATCTGAAATCCTGGCTGCTTAATCCACCCAGCATCATATCGGTATCCACGTCGATTTTTTTACTTTCCCCACATCCCGCAATCAGGCAACAAGAAATCGCCGCGTAAAACAACAATCGTTTTTTCATTTCAATATCTCCTTCCCGATCAATGTCTAACTTCTTATCGGACAGAAATCAAAACAAATAAAGCGGAAGATGAAACTCGGTGTGCGACATTAAAAGGTGGCAGATTATAATGTCGCACACAGGGATAGATACCGTGCAAAAAAATCTTGGCGGGAATCCCGTTCATACAGTATAATTACTCGCAGTACTCGAAGTGGGCATTCTCTTTTGAATGTCTGCGTTTGAACTCCACGATTTCCTGAGGTGATCCAATGCTGAAAACCATCGAAGCGACAATTGAGACAAACGGGGAAGTTCACCTGCTTGAGCCGGTGCATTTGACCCATTCGTGTCGTGCGATTGTGACTCTTCTCGAAGAATCGGACGTTCCTGAAGCGGCATTGCTGAGCCAACAGGCACTCGAAGAAGATTGGCGACGCCCCGAGGAGGATGAGGCATGGTCGCACCTTCAATAGGTTCTGTGGTTCTAGTTCGATTTCCGTTCTCGGACCTCTCCGAGAGTAAACTTCGTCCAGCCGTCGTTCTTGCCGATGCGGGCCGAGGAGATTGGGTGTTGTGTCAGGTGACCAGCAATCCCTATTCCGATTCTCGCGCGGTTGAAATTCTCGATTCCGATTTTGCATCCGGGACTCTTGCCCGCATCAGTTACGCCCGACCAGGGAAACTCTTCACCGCCAATACGCTGCTCATGCAACGAGCAGTCGGGGAATTGTCATCGGAAAAAATGGCGATTGTACTGAATGCTGTGGTTACCCTCTTTTCTGGGAATAACCTGCATGAAATTTGAACTTGAATCTGAGTTCGGAGCACAGAGTTCGGGGAGTTCGGGTGGGGGTAGAGCAGGGCGCATTGGGGTTCCGTCTTCGTCCACATTATCGCCACCCCACTGGCTCTCTCATCCACTACTCTCCGTCAGCTACTGGCGCATCTCCCCCGAATTCCCGAATTCCGCGGATATCGAACGCAATTCTTCTCTTAAGGTATCGAGAAATAATGAATCGTTTCGAAACTCAAAATACTAATAGCCCGCGACTCTGCCCATCTTAACTGCACCATCTCGATGGACCAACACACCATTACACACCCCCACCAAGACAGTCTCTCATAGGATTGTCCCAGTCTGGGCCAACCCAAGGCTTCAGACGCTTTGCCGTGTGCATTGCCTCGGAGAATATCCACAAGTCACGCCCGCCTGCATAACGGAACGATTCTCTTTTCAGCCTCCGGATCAGTTCTTCTACGCCTTTTCGTAGTTCATGATCATCAGAATATGCATACATGATTCGCCCTATCTTCACAATATCGGCATCCACTGGAGCGCTTGGGGAGTACTCAATCGCGGGACACTCCTGAAACCGAACGCAGTGGAGTCCCTGTTTCACCTCAATCGTATGGATCTCAGGCCATAAATTATAGGGGATAAGAGACCATGTCTCGTTAGGATGACAGGGAATCAGTCCGCCTATCCCGACTGCCCGATTCCCTTGCATCTGCTCTTTTGCCCCTCTCTCAGGGACGATGATGAGTTCCGGAAAGACTCCAACGATTACCTCAGCAACGCGTGTGAGGTCATCGCCAACTGCGAAGTAGTTGAATTGAAGAGACATGGCAGAGTCACCTCTTGAACTTACGGTGTCTTGGTGATGCGGGCTTCCAGCCAGACTGCTTATCAGGATTGATGAGCGAAGGATTTTTTCCCATCTTGTCATGATAGATTATGTCTACTTCGTCGCCCACAACCTTTCGAACGTCCTCAATCGCTCCGCGTTCCCGAGATGACGGACGATATCCTCCTCGGGTGCGCATCTCGCCAACTTGGTGAATCCTATTCTTTGCGTCAAGGTTATCAACTACTCGATAGTCGCTACCGGGACCGCTTTCGTAGATTCTCACTTCTTGTCTACCGCCCACGGTATCGGTCACATGCTGCTGGGTCTTCGCATGATGCAGATCGCCACCTCGTCCACCGTGTCCTCTGTTCGGATGCCCAGGAACTTTCCTTGCATTTGCAGTGGCATCGGCGACTTCACCCGCAGATTTACCAACGTTCTTCCCCGCTGTCAAGCCTCCTGCCACTTCGTC
The DNA here is from genome assembly GCA_016782865.1 of Phycisphaerae bacterium. Taxonomy (GTDB): domain Bacteria; phylum Planctomycetota; class Phycisphaerae; order Sedimentisphaerales; family Anaerobacaceae; genus SG8-4. The sequence goes on along the minus strand of JADHXR010000107.1, from coordinate 544 downwards.
CAGACTGCTGTTCAGACTGCTGGGGGGAAAAAGGGGTCAGAACTATTTTATCTCGTTGCTGCCACAGTCTTTATAGCCGTTTCATTACATACGGACAGACGGCGGGTTCAACTAGAACGGCCATAACCTCTTGTCACATAAGCTTATAAAATAGTTCTGACCCGTTTTACGTTCCGTTCTGACCCGTTTTACGTTTTGGTTCTGGTGTTGCATCGGCGCCCGATGCGAGATTCGGAGCAACCGTCCCCGAGCCGGCGACACTCATATTGGCGGCCGCAGGCCTTCCGTTATTGCTGAAACGCCGGCGAAGCCGGTGTTAACGTTAGGGCAAGCAAATCCCAAATCCCACCAAATCTCCCGAACTCCCGAACTCCCGAACTCCGAACTCGAAGGGGGAAAGGGGTCAGAGGGGTCAGAACTATTTTATATGCTTATAAGACAAGTAGTTAGCGGCGTCTTGTTGCTTCATTTGCTTGTGGAAAATGCGATATTTCTGGCGAAAAAGCTCCTAACATATTGCTATTACGTAAGATAAAATAGTTCT
>JADHXR010000015.1 GCA_016782865.1 Phycisphaerae bacterium | reverse complement strand
TCCCCTACGTGTCAGACTAACGCGATTCATCGTCGTTCCATAATGCGTAAGGCCTGTTCGACCAGAAAACTCCCCGATCTATTGAGTACTCTTGAAGTACGCCACATCGACTCATTATGGCCTTAATGCGGATCATTGTGATAAAATGGTGCAAATCATTCAGGTAAAATGATGTGTTGCATAGCGTAGGATTGTCGTTTATGAAGATGTATGGGAAACTCCGGCTTGAATGGCTACGATACCGGTGCTACAAACATACATGTACGTGAAAACCAGTTTCTCCTCAGTGACCACGAGGGAAGGCCCACATGAAACGCGCTTGCATGCTTTACGTCGCTTTGGGGCTGTGTGCTGTACGCGGCTGGAGCCAGTCGGCGAACACAGATCGAAGTCGGGAGAACCAGAAGCTTATCTTCTTCGATTTATCGAAGCTCGACTACTGGGACAACCTGGAACTGGCACAGGGCGAGCCCAAATGGGTGGCCGAGGCTTCATATACCGATCCGGAGCATCCCTGGCACAAGATAGCCAAGAGCGAAGGTATGAAGCGCTACCTCAGTGAAGCGGTTACCCTGGTTTCCAAAGACGGGTTGCACTGGCATGTGCGGACGGGCGATCATTGGAACTGGGGACAGGCTGGTTGGTTTCCGGAGCCACCCGTCTTCGCATTCTGGAATGCCCGGACCCAGCACCACGTGATGACCGTGCGACCGGGTTGGGGTGATCGGCGTCAATGCCTGCGGACTACGATGGACATGCGATCCTGGAGCGATCCTGAGCTGCTGTTTCAGCCGGACGCACTGGACACCGCCAGTCCGATCGGCATGTATGCCCTGCCGGTGCTTTCGCTGGACGGCGGCACGGGATTCGTCGGCCTGCTCTGGATCTTTCACAACTCCAGTAGCGAACCGGTGAACAGTTTCAATCAGTTCTTTGGCACGATGGATGTAGAACTCGCCTTCAGTTATGACGGGTGTCGATTCAGCCGAACTCTGCGTAAGCCTTTTCTAAAGCGCAGTGCCCAGCCGGAATTCGGATGCTCGCAAATCCGGCCGTGCAGCATCGTCGAGACAGAATCTGAGATCCGGATTTACTCCGAGGGGCACTGCGCCGAGCACGGTCGCGAAGGTAGCGCCCAACGGCAATCCTTCGAGCCGCTCTGCGCTATGATCGTGCACACCTTGCGCAAGGATGGATGGATGTATCTCCGCTCACGCGGCGACTGGGCGCGATTCCAGACCAAGCCGTTCACTTTGTTCAAACCGACTATCCGGGTGAATCTCAGCGCCCGGTATGGCGAGGTGCTGTTCCAGTTGACCGATGAGAAGAGCCAGCCGCTGGAAGGGTTTTCTTTTGATGACTGTATACCTGTGCGGCAAGTCGATGTGCTCGATCACGAACTGGCGTGGGGAGAAGCGGACCTGCATTCCGTCATTAACCAGGTTCTTCGGCTTGAGGTCAAATTCCGAAATGTGAACATCTATTCCTTTGTTATGGACCACCATTTTTTGGATGCCATGGATCAGTGGCTGTTGAAGGACAGTAAGCCCATTGACACGCATCTGTTAGATTATTGAGCTTACGAAGAGAGAACGCTGGAAGCTGCGATCAGCTACGCCATAGGTCGTCAAGGCTGACAGTGTATCGTCACGTATCCATCAGATGCTGAGGACTTCTGAGGCTGGCCATGGACAACGGCCTCGGGGCGCGGCCTTCCGCAGGATATCACTCAAGGCAACTCAGAATCAGACGTTGCAAGTTGTTTTATTTGCGGTCTTCTGCGTTTGGGGTGGTGCAACCTAAAATTGCGTATCGTTAAGTCATGCACATCTTCAGCCACGATGTCGTACCGAGGCTCATCCTGATCCGTTCGCAACACCGAACCATCGATTTCTATATCCTTGATATGCCTTAGATAGAATCCATAGGAGGGAAGATTCATCTTGTACATGGCATTAAAAGGATAATGGTGTGAATACTCTGGCTATCCTCCCGACATGAATGCCATAAGAAGCCTGCTGATAAACATGGGTCGCGTGCTTGCCGGTGCGGGCGAAGTGGTCCGATATGCCCTGGTGTTTCTGTGGGCCATTTTCTGCCCCAAGGCCATTCTGGCCGCCAGACTCCTGGCCGCAGAGAGCCAGCTCGTCACCTGTAAGCACGAAATCGCGTCGAAGAAACGTCTACGGCCACGGTTCACTCCCGGCTTTCGGCTGCTCTGGGTCGTCCTCTCGAAGTGTCCGGACAGGTGGGAAGACCTCGCCCATCTGATGCAGCCGGCGACCGTCAAGAAATGGCATACCATGGCTTTCCGGCACTTCTGGCGATGGAAGTCAGGTAGGAAAGGCGGGCGGCCCCCAATTTCCAAACAGATGCAGAGCCTGATCTACCAGCTGAGCAAGGAGAATCCCCTCTGGAGCCCCGAGCGAATCCACGACACCCTCGTTCTTCTCCAGTACGACCCGCCCTGCGCGGACACGATACGCAAGTACATGTACAGGCCGCGAAAACCCCGAAAGACATCAACGACATGGCTGCCGTTTCTGCGCAATCACGTGGACGTATCCCGGGCCATCGATTTCTTCACGTTCACGACGCTCCACTTAGCCACGTTGTATGTCTTCCTCGTCTTCGACCACGGCCGACGTCAGGTCATACATTTTGCCGTGACAAGACGTCCGTACATGGATTGGGTGATCCAGCAACTGCGTGAATCGATGCCCATTGGCCTGGAGCCCAAGTATCTCTTCCGGGACAATGACGGTCTCTATGGCAGCGGAGTACGAGCCTTTCTGGACAGATGTGGCATCGAGGAAGTTCGTACCGCCTACCGAAGTCCTTGGCAAGATCCGTTCGTGGAGAGACTCATCGGGACCCTACGTCGAGAGCTCCTTGACCATGTGATCGTGCTTAGCCAAAGTCATCTTGAACGGTTGCTTCGGCAATACATCGAAGAGTATTATCACCTGGCCCGGCCCCACCAAGGCCTGGAGAGTGACACGCCTATTCCTCATGCAAAGTCGCCAGAAATCTCCGGCCCAAGCCAGCTCATTTCCATTCCTGTACTGGGAGGTCTGCATCACCGGTATGTCCGCGTCGCCGCGTGAACTGCCGAACAACTCTCTGCACTCGTCCCATCGCTTCCTGCTGATTCCCCGGCTTGTCGTGAAAAGAGGCCCAGTCGGGTCATAGGCGCACCACTCGAATAGGGCAACCTGCCGCCGGTCTTGTCGCTCTCGGTCTCACGCCTCCGCCAGGGTAAGGTTTCTCGGGTGGAGTGCGTCCACCACCTTCGCCTTCTCCTTTCTTCATCGGAATTACAGGTGCAAGTGTGGCTACCCATGCATTGTAGCGTTTTCGCATATCGCTTACTACATCGGAATGTTTTCTTGCCAGATCCCGCTCCTCTCTGGGATCGGCTTTGAGATCAAAGAGTCGCCAGCCATCGTCATATTTGACTAGACGCCATTGTTTCCAGCGCACAGCCTTGAGGTGGCGGCGCGGTGCATCCTTCGGGTCGTCATTGCACCAGTAAAGCTCTTCGTGTGCGTCCCCGGTTTTTTCGCCTCGCAGATAAGGCAACAAATTCTTGCCGTCACACCGTCTTGGCAAAGACTTGGCCGCCACAGCAGCAGCCGTTGCATAAAAATCCATCGTGCATGTCAGACCATCATAAGTCTTTGCCTTCGGGATCTGGCCAGGCCACGAGATGATCGTGGGTGTGTGAACCCATCCCTCATATTGGGTTCCCTCCCCTTTTCCCCCCCGATAGGGATCGGGGCGAGAGTTGCTCCCTGGGCTTCCGCCATTGTCGCCCGTGAGGAGTATTAATGTATTGCTTTGGAGCTTGTGTTTTCGAAGCGTATCCAGGAGTCTTCCAATCGCATCATCAACGGCAATCAGGTTACCGGCCAGGGCACGCCTTTTTCCCGTAGCTGTCGAACGCTGGCGGTAGTACTCGGGCGACTCCGAGTTGGGTTCGTGAATCGCGTAAGGAGAATAGTAGAGAAAGAACGGCTTATCCTTGTTGTTCTCTGTAAACTCAGCCAAATATTCGCCTCAAGGTCCGATGTAAAATGGAATGAGCGGAATATTGGCAAATTCGGAGTCCAGCAGTATCCCTTTCGTGGCTCCCCCCTAAAGGAATTCGATTCTTGGCGCCGACAGGCGGTAAGAGAAAAAGAATGGAAGTATGTTCGATATTTCAGAAATCCCGGCCATAATAACGCAAGACCAGTTTTGACCATCTTACCCCGCTCGGCCACTGCTCCACGTGTTTTGCAGCCCGAAGAAACCTGCACAGAATTGAAGAACTATTCTTGCAGACCGATGCAAGCGAACCGCCACGGGCGATTGCTGCGATATTGTCGGCATTCTCGGTCATAGCCAGGAGCAACAACCTGACGATCCAATTATTCCTCGTCCACGGTGCCGGCTATGCCTCGTCGTTGGCCGTAAAGGATCCCGCGAAGGGTCTGAGCCGGATCCTGACGCTTGGCACCAAGAGGCAGCTTGCCCTCGGTTACGAGCCTGTATCCTCTGTGTTTCATGCAATCTTCGATGAATCTGTATTCATAACCACCCGGCTTTCGCGATTGCGCGTCGAGACGCTTATTCAACTCGGCTACGCAATCGGCGCGGTCTTTCTTGCACTCAGCGAAACTCTTATCCCCCTGATAGTAATACTTGGCACAACCAGTACACAAACATATTAGAGTAACGAGCAAGACAGCAACCCAACGTCTCATTGCACAACTCCTTTCGGACAAAACACCTGACCCGACATTTCTCAGTTATCCCTGCCCAGCGACGTCGCTGAGGCCTGTGTGCGGTAGAATAAGGAATATGTCCGGAAAAGTCAAGTTTTTTTGCCGCCGGGGCTTATTCCTGCTATCACGCGACACCCAAGAGCCCTGATTTCGAGACAATCCCGCCAATCACAATGGCTCTCGACGCCGAGACGATGAAAATCCTTGTCATTTCCAGACCATCCAATACAATCTTACATGTTTGAACTGTTCACATAAGTCTTCGGCAGGCACGGGAGGCAAGATATGGCAAAACTACTGACCAAAGCCACACCCGATGAAAGCAAATCCGGCAAACTAATGACGCGGTCCGAACGGATCTATGACAATTCCCACCTCTTTCTCAGACAGCTCCTGCTAACACTTATTGCCACGGCCCTTGTCACAACGGGATATGCCGGCGCCATGGACAAGGCTGCAATCCCAGCCTTTCCCGGTGCCGAGGGTGCCGGCGCTTTCACCCCGGGAGGACGCGGCGGAAAAGTCCTCGAAGTCACCAACCTCAACGATGACGGCCCCGGCAGCCTCCGGGCAGCCTTCGAAGCTCAAGGGCCGCGCACGGTAATCTTCCGCGTCTCGGGCATCGTCACGCTGGATAGGCTTCTTACAATCTCCAGTCCGTATGTTACTGTCGCCGGCCAAACAGCCCCCGGCGACGGTATCTGCATTCGTGGACAAACAACGGAAATCAACACCCACGATGTGGTGCTGCGCTACCTGCGTTTCCGCCGCGGCAATATCAAGGACCGCAACGATGCGCTGGGCGGTTACCCTGTGGGCAACATAATTGTGGACCATTGCTCGGCCAGTTGGGGACTCGACGAGAATCTCTCTCTCTACCGCTACATGAAAAAAATGCCCGACGGCTCCGACAAGAAAATGCCGGCCGAGAATATAACGATCCAATGGTGCATCTCCAGCGAAGCGCTCGACTTGAACAACCATGCCTTCGGCGCGACCTGGGGTGGTAAGAATTGTTCGTTCCACCACAATCTGTTCGCATGCAACACCGGCAGAAATCCCAGTATAGGCTGGGGTGACCACTTTGATTTCCGCAACAACGTCTTGTTCAACTGGCGCCACCGCACGGTTGACGGGGGTGACGCCAGCTCCATGGTCAACATCGTGGGCAATTACTACAAGCCCGGCCCCGCCGTCAACGAAGGTGCGAGTCGCTATCGGATATGCAGGCCCCAGCACCTTGACATGCACAGCGAGGCGCAGCGCGACGGCAAATGGTACGTTGCGGCGAATTTCGTCGCCGGCAATCCGAGGGTGACTTCGGACAACTGGGCCGGCGGCGTTCAGTTTGACGACGTGGAAGCCGAAGAAGAGATTAGGGCCCTCGTAAAAAAGGTGCGTGCGACCGCACCTGCTCCGGCACCGCATGTCACTGAGCAGAGTGCCAGGAAGGCGTATGCACTTGTGCTGGCGCAGGCAGGCGCCACGCTGCCCGAGCGTGATCCCGTTGACAAGCGCATCATCAAGATAGTCCGCACGGGTAAACCGACGTACAAGAACGGCATTATAGATATCCCGTCCGATGTTGGAGGTTGGCCGCAGTATAAGTCTGTACGCGCGCCTGCCGACAGCGATCATGATGGAATGCCGGATGCTTGGGAAAGGAAATTCGCTTTGGAATGGAACGATCCGTCTGACGGCGTGAAAGACGCCGACGGTGACGGTTATACGAATATCGAAGAATGGTTCAACAGCACGAATCCGAAACAGTTTGTGGACTACAGTAAGCCAGAGAACAACAGGAATGCGTTGTCGGAAGGTTTGAAGTGACGGGGACAGACCGAATGGCACAACAGCCGGCAAACGCGAGCACCAGCACTCGGTGTGGTGCGGCCAGGAGGGGGATTGACTACGTCGCCAGTCTCCCAGCGGACATGAGCGGCATGCGCGGTGCTGTTTTGCTGCTGAAGGGGCGGTATGAGGTTTTGGGGAGTCTGAAGATGTTCGCCCCAGGTGTTGTGTTGCGAGGTCAGGGTATGGGAGAGGATGGCACCGTGCTGATCGCGGCAGGTCAGGACCGCCGAACACTCATCCGAATCGCCGGCGCCGATGACCGGACGAATCCATCTGGCAGGAGCTACCGGATCACAGATGAATACGTCCCGGTCGGTGCTTGCAGCTTTCACGTGAGTACTACGCAAGGGCTAAATGTAGGTGATACGGTGAACATTGTTCGCCCGAGCACAGAGGAGTGGATTGACCGGCTGGGCATGACCCGCTTCGGCGGCGGCCTGGGTAATTGGCGGGGTTGGAAACCTGGCTCACGTGACCTTCTCTGGGATCGTGTGATCACGTCCGTCACCGAAGACAGCATTGCGGTCGATGCCCCCATCACTACCGCCATCGAAGCCCAGTTCGGCGGCGGCTCTCTGCAACCTTATTCCTGGCCCGGTCGGATCAGCCATGTCGGCGTTGAGAACCTGCGATGTGAGTCTGCTTTCATACCGGGCAACCCCAAAGACGAGGCTCACTCCTGGATGGCCCTCACAATGGAGAACATCGAAAATGCCTGGGTGAGACAGGTAACCTTCGCACACTTTGCCGGTTCGGCCGTTGCCCTCTGGGAAAGCTGCAAATGGATCACCGTACAGGATTGCGCATCGTTGTCGCCCGTCTCGGAAAACGGAGGCTATCGGCGGCACACATTCTTCACCATGGGGCAGTTGACGTTGTTCCTGCACTGTTGGGCCCAACAGGGACGGCACGATTTCTCTGTGGGCCACTGTGCCGCCGGCCCCAATGCCTTCGTGCAATGCCAGGTGAGTTCGCCCTCTCGTGACAGCGGTCCCATCGAAAGCTGGGCGTCCGGGACCCTCTACGACAACGTTAACATTGAAGGAAACGCCCTAAGGCTATGCAACCGACAGAGCAAAGGCCAGGGCATCGGATGGGCGGCAGCCAACAGTGTCCTCTGGCAATGCAGCGCGGCGGTCGTAAACTGCGAGAATCCTCCGACCGCCCGAAATTGGGCTTTCGGCTGCTGGGGTGAATTCGCCGGTGACGGTATCTGGCGCCACTCGAACTCCTTTGTCAAACCGGCAAGTCTGTATCTCTCACAACTGGCCGATCGTTTGGGCAGCGAGGCGGCCAAGCGTATTCAACTGATGCAGTTTTCGACTTCGAGCGCCACAAATCCAACAGTCAAACAAGCCGCTGAACTGACGACTGCTTCGCGCAAGCCGGCACCTCAGCTCGCAAGTTACATTGCTGAGGCGTCAAAGCGAAACAGCATCTCCGCAAACGCCGGCGACGCCAAGACTCTGGAAGAAGTCTCCGGCGAGCGATCTCAAACGCCCGAATCTGGAGCCAAGAAGGAATTGTCGCTGATAAACGGGTGGTTGACTTGTGACGGCCGGTTGTTCACCGGCCGAAGCGCGGGCGTGGCCTGGTGGCGCGGCAACATCCGCCCGAGTGAGGCGCCATCCTTCGGGCAGGGTGTGACACGATTTGTACCGGGAAGAATCGGACCAGGTTTAACGGATGATTTGGATGTACTATTCTACGATGTGAACCATCCTGTCCGCCGGCGCCTGCATCGGTCCTACATCCGAAAATGCCTCCACAACTTTGCCGAAAACTCCAACGTCATTCAATTGACCGGCGCCGAATTCACGGGCCCCCTGGAGTTCATTCAGTTCTGGCTCGACACCGTCACCGACTGGGAGCAAGAATGATAAGAATACTCAGAACAGCAGTCTTACTTGGCGGGTTGGGCCTGTCCGGCCTGAGCTATGATGGAAAGGCTTTTGCGGCCGATGAGCTGACTGTCAGCGGACTTCGCTGCGAGCACCGGCTGGATCCAGTCGGCGTTGGCAAGGCGAGGCCAAGCTTTCAATGGCGCCTGCAATCCGAACGGCGAGGCGTGATTCAGTCGGCGTACCGGATTCGAGTCGCGTCAAGCCGTGAGCTTCTGGGTGCTGGCACAGCCGACTTTTGGGATAGTGGCCGGATCAGGTCAGACCAATCGTATTCTATCGCGTACAGTGGCAAGCCGTTGGAATCATCACGCCGCTACCACTGGACTGTTCGCACATGGGACGAGAGCGGGAAATCGACAGATTGGAGCCAACCTGCGACCTTTGTCACGGGATTGTTTTGCGATGATGATTGGCTGGCAAAGTGGATCAGAGCTGATCGCACCGACAAAGATCCGCTGCCAATCTTTCGAAAATCATTTCGACTTGGCAAACCTCTCAGGCACGCGACAATTCATATATGTGGATTGGGCCACTACGAGTTACGCGTCAACGGCGAGCGCGTCGGGGATTACGAGATGGATCCGGGCTGGACGAACTATCGTAAGACGTGCCTGTATAGCTCATATGACGTAACGGGTATGCTGGAATCGGGCGACAATGTGATCGGTGTAATGCTCGGCAACGGCATGTACAATGTGCCTGGCGGTCGTTACACCAAGTTCAAAGGCACGTTCGGTCCCCCAAAACTGATTTGCCGGGTGCACGTCACTTTCGCCGATGGCTCGACCAAGATAATTGCTTCAGACGAAACGTGGAAATGCTCGCCCGGGCCGATCCTATTCACCTGCATCTTCGGCGGTGAGGACTACGATGCCCGGCGAGAACAGCCCGGCTGGGACGAACCGGGTTTTGATGACCGGGCATGGTCCCGACCAAGGATTTGCGAAGGTCCCGGTGGCAATCTTGTGGCCCAGTACGCACCGCCGGTTAAGGTGGCCGATTACCTGCCCGCTGCGGCGATCCAACGTCTTGAGGACGGTCAATACGAGATTGACTGCGGAACAAATTTGTCTGCCCGGCCGTTGATAAAGGTGAGAGGGCCCGCCGGCAATCAGGTAGTTATCACCTGTGCCGAGAAACGCGGGCAGCCGTGGCTGCATAATGGAGGTCACGTTTATACGTTTGCGCTCAAGGGTGAGGGCGAAGAGGTCTTTCGGCCCCGCTTCACATATTTCAGCTTCCAGTACCTGTACATCTCCGGTGCCGAGCGTCCGGATGATGCTAAGAGGGTGTTTCAAAAGTTGATCGTCGGCCCGAGCCCGAGCGAAAAGCCCCAGGGCACGAAGGCCGAAGCAGGCGATGTTGGTTCTATCGTCGATGCAGGCCGACAAAGCCATGGGGCTTTGCAGCCGGGCGAAGCCAGAGCAACTTTTGAAACACCCTCTAAGAGCGGCGGGCGGCGAACACTGCTATTGGAGGCGGGCAGCGAATTTCTCACAAGCTCCGCGGCTGCGGTCGGCAGTTTCGAATGCTCTAACCCACTGCTCAACGATATCAATGCCATGATTGATCGTTCGGTACGCAGCAACCTGCAAAGCATCCTCACCGACTGCCCGCACCGTGAGAAGCTGGGCTGGCTGGAAGTGTCGCACTTGATGGGACCGTCGATTTTCTACCACCGTGACGTCCATCGCCTCTATCGAAAAATCTGCCGTGACACAACAGAGTCCCAACTGGACAGCGGCATGGTCCCGGATATAGCGCCGGAGTACACGCGATTCAAGGGCGGGTTCTTTGAATCGCCCGAGTGGGGAAGCGCGTGTGTGCAGTTGCCGAACCTGCTATACAAATGGTACGGCGATCAAGGTATTGAAGAGCAGCAATATGAGACGATGAAGCAATACACACGCTACCTCGCGTCAACGCGCAACAAACAAGGACTGGTCAAGCCGGGACTGGGAGATTGGTACGACTGGACGCCGGAACACGGCCACCGCGGCGCATCGCAACTGACACCAGGTGAACTACCCGCCACGGCGTTTCTTTATGACAATGCTCGAATCGTCAAGCGCGTTGCCGAGAGAATGGGTAAGAAAGCGGACGCCGCGGAGTTCGACAAACTCGCCCGGCGGGTGCGAGATGACTTTATCACGGCCTATTATGAGCCCTCTAATCACTCCGTTGCCACGGGGTCTCAGGCGGCTCTGGCCACGGCACTTTATTTCGACCTTGTGCCCGAAGAGGACCGTGAAAACGTTCTGGCCAATCTGGTTGCGAAACTTGAAAAGGCACAGTATCGCCAGAGCACAGGGGAGGTCTGCTTCCGCATGCTGGTGCAGGCGCTCGCCGAAGGCGGACGCTCGGATGTGGTTTATCGAATGATCGATCGCACCGATGCGCCGGGCTACGGGCACATGCTCGAACTCGGCTTCAAGACACTTTCCGAAAGATGGGACAAGCCGGGCTCGTCGATGAACCACTGCATGTTCGGCCACATCCAGGAATGGTTCCAGAATTCAATACTCGGCATTAGTCAGACCCAGGATTCTGTCGGATTCAAGCGCCTGCTGCTCAGGCCCGAACCCGTCGGCAACCTGACGTCCGCCTCGGGACACTATGACAGCATTCACGGCCGAATCGAAAGCCGGTGGCGAATCGAGGACGGCGGCTTCCATTGGCGCATTACCGTGCCGCCGAACACGACCGCCGAAGTGCACGTACCGACAACCGACGTCGACGAGGTGACAGAAAACAACCAGCCAGCGGTTCAAGCTCAGGGTGTTGCGTTTTTGCGCGTGGAAGCAGCCCACGGAACAAGAAAGAATCTCAGGCGTGCCGTTTTTGAAGTCGGCTCCGGCGAATATGAATTTCGCTCTCGTTTATGAATCAATCTGCCAATAGTCGTCTCAATGATCGTTCAGAGCGGGTATCCGGATTGGAAAACAATCATGGCTAAAGCACTCTCTACCCATGTCCTGGTCATAACTGTTTGCCTGGCCGGCACCGTCGCCGGAGCGGGCAAGGGAATAACGAACACCTCGAAGAGCCCCCATGTCAAGCTGCGGAGCGTTGATATCGATTCTGTGCGGTGGACGGACGGATTCTGGGCCGATAAGTTCAAGTGGTGCCATGAAATCGTGATCCCCAACATGTGGCGCCTCTTGCAGGACCAGGAGATCAGCCACGCGTATGATAACTTCCTGGTGGCGGCGGGCCTGAAACAAGGCAGACACAGAGGGCCTAAATGGCATGACGGCGACTTCTATAAATGGCTCGAAGCTGCCGCGTTTGTATATGCTACGACCCAAGACGAACAACTGGATCGACAGATGGATCGAATCATCGAAGTCATCGGCAAAGCCCAACGTGACGACGGATACATTCATACGCCGGTAATCATATCTCAGCGGCAACAGCTCTCTCAAACCGGTGAATTCCAAAATCGGCTGGACTTCGAGACCTACAACATGGGGCATTTGATGACCTGCGCTTGCACGCATTATCGCTCCACAGGCAAAGACAACCTGCTGTATATTGCCAAAAAAGCGGCGGACTTTCTTTACAAAACTTACAAGAACTCCCCCCGAAACATGGCAAACAACGCCATCTGCCCTTCTCATTACATGGGTGTTGTGGAACTGTACAGAACCGTTGGCGATCTGCGGTATCTTGAATTGGCCAGGGGACTGATCGAAATTCGCGACCTGGCCGAGGAGGGTACGGACCACAATCAGGACAGGATTCCCTTCCGCGAACAAACCCAAGCCGTCGGGCATGCGGTCAGAGCGAACTATCTCTATGCCGGCATCGCAGATGTGTACGCCGAAACAGGGGACAAATCTTTGCTCAGCGTCCTGGAGGAGATTTGGCGAGATGTTGCCTATCGCAAGATGTATGTCACGGGAGCTACCGGCGCGCTCTACGACGGCGCTTCTCCTGATGGCTCGAAGGCCCATTCATCGATCCAGCTTGTGCACCAGGCCTACGGCAGAGCGTACGAACTGCCCAACGTTACGGCCTACAACGAATCGTGCGCCGCGGTCGGTTTCGTTTTATGGAATTGGCGTATGCTGGCTGTCACGGCTCAGGCCCGCTTCGCCGATCTGCTCGAGCTGGCGCTCCACAACGGCATCCTGGCGACCATCAGTCTCGACGGCAAGAAGTTCTTCTATACGAATCCGCTCCGGAAGGCGGACGATCTGCCCTTCGAATTACGCTGGTCACGTAAGCGCGAGCCTTACATAGGCTGTTTCTGCTGCCCGCCGAATACCGTGCGCACCCTTGCCGAGGTTTCTGCTTATGCCTACAGCATCTCCGATGAGGGAGTATGGATCAACCTGTACGGCGGCAACGTGCTCGACACACATCTTTCTGACGGCACACCCATCAAACTGAGACAACAAACTGATTATCCGTGGGACGGTACGATTCGTATTGCCGTGGAGGATGCCCCACAAAGGGAAATCTCGCTGTTTCTGCGAATCCCCGGCTGGGCTAATGGCTCGCGTGTGACGGTCAACGGCAAGCCAGTGGGCCATGATCTGGAATCAGAACAGTATTTCGAAATCAAACGAAGATGGTCGGCCGGCAACCGGATCGAGCTTGTTCTGCCCATGCCCGTGCAATTGCTCGAAGCGCACCCGCTCGTCGAGGAGGCGCGGAATCAGGCTGCGATCCGCCGCGGGCCGATTGTGTACTGCCTCGAATCGGTCGACCTGCCGAACGACGTCGCAATAGAAGACGTGACTGTCTCTGCCTCGACGAAGTTCCTGAACCAATTTACCACCGAGTTGCTCGGAGGAATAACTGTCCTGGAGGGGAAGGCTCGCGCCTTTGCCGGAGGCAAATGGGGCAAGACCCTCTACCGCAGAATATCTCCACAGGAGCCAAAAGAAATCAATGTTTGTCTGATCCCTTATTACGCATGGGGCAATCGAGGCGATTCCGAGATGACGGTCTGGATGCCTCTTAGATAGGGCTGGGATGCAGATATGATCTCCGGGACGCAAACGAAAGAAGACTGAAAACTGCAGATGAATGCCGGGAGGTTGCTGTGGTCAAGAAACTGTTTCTTCTGTTGATATGCATTCTCGTGGCGGCAGCCGCGAGCGCCGCTGGCGTCCAAAGGCGACATGATGCTATGTTTGTCCTTGATGCAGACACGTTTGAGCATCACGTTGACCTTTTTAACACGATGGAGCCGGAAAATATAGTCAATCACATTTCGAACGACAGGTCCTGGGCGTGGATGAGGGAGAATATCCCATTCTTTGACTGTCCCGACAAGGGTTTCGAACAGATTTACTATTTTCGATGGTGGACATTTCGCAAGCATTTGAAGGAGACACCGGACGGCTTCGTTTTCACCGAGTTTCTTGACAAAGTCAGTCACAGCGGCAAGTACAATACGATAAGCTGTGCGCTGGGCCATCACATTTACGAAGGCACGTGGCTGCGCGACCAGCGATATATCGACGATTACGCCCGCTTCTGGTACACGGGTCACCAGGGCGATCTGCAACCACATCTCCATCGGTACAGCAACTGGGGGACATGGGCTCTCTACCGCCGATATCTCGTGAACCGGGACGAGAGATTTGTTGTGAAACTGCTGGATGCTTTTATTCGCGATTACCAAACATGGACAAAGGGACATGGCCTGGAGAACGGACTGTACTGGCAGTATGATGTGCGCGACTGGTTCTGTCTTGATAACGTACTCTATCATGGACGCTCGCTTACAATCCTGTGGGATCGAAGCGGCGAGAAATACGGCAAGGGAAGGGGCCTTCATGTCTTTGCCGATGGCGTAGAAATTGCCGGTTCGGACAAGCTGACACGAATTACAGGCGTTTTTCCTTGAACAAGATCGAAACCAACGAGGAGAGGTTGACCGCGTCAAGTCAGATTTTCACCAATTTATGAAGGAACTGAAGATGAAAGACAAAACGAGGCAGATGTCACGAAGAGACGTGTTGAGAGCCGGGACTGCTGCGGCCGTGCTTGGCTCGGGTTCGGCGGGACATGGAATGGATGACGCCACGCCGGCTCAGCGCGAGGTGCGGCTCGAGTTCTTGCTCCCGAAGGAAATCGTGCTGGCGCGAGAGGCCTGTCCCACGGTATTCCAACCGCTCGGAACTATCGAATGGCATGGCGTGCACAATGTGGTTGGCGTCGACTCGCTGAAGGCCCACGCGCTCTGTCTCCGGGCGGCACAGAGGGGCGGAGGGGTGGTCTCGCCCACTCTTTACGGCGGTGTCGGCGGGGTAAACCAGCCGCACACTTTCGTTATGGACCCGGAAGCTGACGTATTTTCCAGGCTCCTTCGCCCCTGGCTCGAACAGCTCTGCCGGGAAATGGCCCGTGATGGATTCCGTGCGATCATCATGCTCACCGGTCACTACGGCGCTGCACAACAGATCGTCGTCCGCGAAACAGCGGTGCGCATGAGTCGTGCCCTCGGGATCCCAGTGCTCGGCACGCCGGAGTATCTGCTCGCGATAGATGTCAACTACACGGGCGACCATGCCGGATGGGGTGAAACGTCTCTCATGATGCACCTTCATCCCGGCACCGTCGATCTTTCGCTTCTCGGCGAGCCGCCGCACAAAGGCGTCGGGGGACGTGACCCACGAGAGGCTTGTGCCAAAGACGGCAAACTGCTCACAGAAACAATCGTCTCACGACTTGCAACGCTCGCGCGTAATATGCCCACCTGGGACGATAAGAAGCTCGACGGCTTCGTCGAGGCCGAAGCCGCGCTGGTGGCCAGGCAAATATCGGCGCCGAGAGGCAAGGGTAACATCTGGACGGCATGGCGCAATATCGGCAGCGCTATGCGCGAGTATGGAAAACTGCTCTCGGCCGAGCGTTTCGAGGAAATCAAGGCCTGCGCAGCCAAACTCTGACAATTGCAGAACTGTTTCGCAGGATAAATACCCGACCTTTGCCCGTATTGCATTAGCTACGTCGACAGCTTATAATCTCGGCGCGGTGATCTTGTTGGTGATCCGGATATTCGACGTTAATAGAGGAATGGAAAATGAAAGACAAAACAAAACAGATATCACGGAGAGATTTGTTGAAGGCCGGCGCTGCCGTCTCGGCCGGAGCATTGGCAACACAAAGGGCAATAGAGTCTATAGGTACGAGGACAATATCCACAGCGGCGAGGTCGCTCAATGCGCGAACCTGATCAAGAGCATTCGCCAGGGTGAGCCTATAAACGAATGCAAGAGGCTCGCTGAAAGCACGATGACCGTCATCCTGGGCCGGATGAGCGCCTACACGGGCCGGGCGATAAGTTGGAAATGGGCACTGAAATCCAAGCTCGACCTTTCGCCGGCAAAATACGAACTCGGCGATCTGCCGGTCAGACCCGTAGCGGTCCCGGGCAAGGTTCCATTGATTTAGGGAACAGACTGGGTTATAATCAGCGGGTGTTTGAATTCAACTGGGGACATAGGAAAAATAAGGAGACGATCATGAAAAGACGATCATTTTTGAAAATCGCGGGCGGTGTTGCGTCCGGTTGTGCTCTCGGTGTTAATCCGGTGATTGCAGCCGACAGTGGCGAGAAAGTCAACGGGTTGCCGCGACGTATACTCGGACGGACAGGCGAGAGGGTCTCCGTTGTGGGTTTTCCGGGCCTGGCGCTGACGCATTACGAGCAGGACGAGTGCAACGCTGGGCTAGTAAAGGCCTTTGAGCAAGGCCTCAACTATTACGACGTCGCGCCTGCATACGGCAGGGACGGGGATTGCGAAATAAAAATGGGGATCGGGCTCCAGGCTCTTGATCGCGATAAAATCTTCCTGGCCTGCAAGACTAAAATGCGAGACAAGCAAGGCGCTCAAAAGGAGTTGGAGCGATCACTCAAGCGGCTCAAAACCGACCATTTCGATCTGTATCAGCTCCATTGCATTTTCACCCCAGAGGAGGTGAAACAGGCGCTGGGCCCGGGCGGTGCGATGGAGACAATTCTCAAGGCGAAAGAGCAGGGCAAAATCCGGCACATCGGCTTTTCCGCACATACGACCAAAGGCGCGCTGGCGGCCATGAATGGCTTCCGGTTCGATACGGTCATGTTCCCCATCAATTTCGTCGAGTACTACAAAATAGGGTTCGGCAAGGCGGTTCTTGAATTGGCAAAAGCGCAGGGAGCGGCAGTCTTGGCGATCAAGGCGCTGTCAAAGGGCCCCTGGCCTGCGGGTATGGAGCAGACCCGAAAATGGTGGTATCGCGCAACGGAGACCCAGGAAGAAGCAAATGCCGCGATGCGCTTCGTCCTCTCGCAACCGCAAGTTGTAGCGGGAATACCGCCTTCGTTCCTCGATCTTCTCGACAAGGCGATCGAAGGCGGACGTTCTTTCCGTCCCGTCAGTGACGCCGAAATCAACAAGCTCAAACAAACGGCTGAGACTTGCCTGTCGCTTTTCCAGAGGCAGGAAGAGAAGGTCGCTCGGGGCGAATCGTTAGGAGAGCCCGTTTATCCCGACAGCCCGCATGAGTGTTGTCCCTGTACTCATGCCTAAGGCGGTCGAGCCGCAGCCAAAAAGGACAAGCCAAAAGGCTGACGCCTTATATGAGCACTGATGTCAATCGAGCTAAATTCGAAATCCGAATCTCGACAACTCCGGTGTCGTTTCCGGATGCCTGTTGCCCGGCGTTGTCCCGGAAATGCGAAACAAGCTTGTCCTGAGCAACGTCGAATGGATTCAAAATTCAAATTGCCAAAATGCCAAACGCCTGTTGCCACGGGATGGCTGATTTTGTTTTGAACATTCGCATTTTGGACATTCGATATTGTTTCGGAAACCCCTAAGTTTGAGATATAGTCCCTTGACAAAGGTTGCATCTTCAGGTTATCTTAAGGCTTGTTGGTTTAGTCTATCTTCAGTTCGGTTGGCTCCCGGACGGCAGATGGAAGCCTCGCGTTTTCATGCTGTCGCAGCCCAGAGCGAAGAAATGATAGATACAAAGGCGTTCTATCCGTTTACTGTGTTTGGCGCGTGAACCTGAACTTGGCGATGACGTCGGGATTATTTTGGAGAAGAAAATGCGCAGAATTATTGTTGTAGACGCAAAAGAGTGCATGGCCTGTCGCACTTGTGAAATAGAGTGCGCCCTTGCCCACAGTGAATCGAAAGAGTTGAACGAGGTGATGAGAGAAGGAGAGCCGCGGATAAACATTGAAGGCACTCTGGAATTCTGGGCGCCTATGATGTGCAGGCACTGTGAAGACGCGCCCTGTATGAAGATATGCCCGACCCGCGCCATACACCGTGATGGCTCAGACGGCCCCGTTCTTCTTGACCAGGAACTCTGTATAGGGTGCAATTTCTGCCTCGTCGTCTGTCCTTTTGGTGTAATTGGCCCCTCAGATGACGGCCACAAAGTTGTCAAATGCGATTTGTGCGTTGAACGTCTTGAAGCAGGGCAGATACCCGCCTGTGTGGCGAGCTGTCCAATGGGTGCACTGAGATTTGTCGAAGCCGAACGGTATGTGCAGGAAAAAAGAGGCGAGGCCCTGCGTCGCCATCTTCAGGAGGCACCGAAGTGAAGAGGCCGGCTGCGGTGTCAAATCAAGGTAGCAACCGCAGAATGCGAAGGGTAAAACTGCATGTGGCAAGCCTGAATTCTGTAATAGCCAACGCATCTGAGAGTCCTGTACGACTTCCGGTAGAATCTTTAGGTAACTCAAGTATGGGGCGTGCTTCCGTTCGTGTCGAACCTGGACTTCGCGACCGGTTGTTTATATCATGTGGTGAGTTTTTGCGGCCTGTTGAAGCTGACAGAGTTGAGTAACGATCCGGTCATATGAACCGATTTGCCATGAGCAGGTTGTCTTGCCATCGATGGGAATAGCAGTCAAGTGAAGCCGGAAAAACAAGAAACAAAGGTTACGATAACCGTGTGTGTTGGCAGTTCTTGCCACGTCAAGGGTGCCCGAGAGATGGTGGACCGTTTCAGCGACCTCTTGAACGAAGAGGCTTTTCAAGATAGGGCTGAGTTGAAAGGGTCATTCTGTATGGAGCACTGCGCTGAGGGCATTAACTGGAAAATAGACGATGAGATCGTGAGCAGCACCAGCGTTGAAGAAGCGGTCGCGACGCTCCGAAGGAAAGTCCTTGGATCCTTAGGGTAGAATACGTCTGAGCAGTCCAATGTCGAGTGAAACAACAAATGACAATAACATGAGACTTCCCGAAGAACAAGTTGCGGCACAAACCAGCGCTATCCTCCAGCATACCCTCAACGGTGTGCTTCTCGTTGACAAGGAAACACGAATTCGCTATGTCAATCCCTCGTTTCTGTCGATGTTCCACTGCGCTGGCGAGCAACTCATGGGCCGGTTTGCCAAGGATTTTGTGCACTGCGATTGCTTCGAACAGGCCATCGCCGCTGGTGGGTCGCTGAGGCTCAAGCGAACTATCTCCGAGCACGAGACCAGCTTTCGTGTTGGCATGTTTTCTATCGAGGCGAAGGATCTCTATTGTGGTATCTTCATCGACATTTCTGAGGAAGAAAAAGCGAGAAAAGACCTTCTCGACCTGAAAGCCCAGACACTGAAGCGAGCACAGGAAGTCATTGAGAGGCAGATGCAGACAGCACAGGAGATAGCAAGGCTATTAGGAGAGACGACGGCGGAGACAAAGGTGCTTCTGACGAAACTCATCTCCCTTTACAGGGAAGAAGGTAAGTGATGAGGCTGTTTTACGAATGGGGCACAAAGCAGCTCAGAAAGGATGGTGAAGAACTCTGCGGGGATAGTGTGGCAATCGCCCGCCATGCCGATTATGTAACTCTTACTCTTTCCGACGGATTGGGAAGTGGCGTCAAAGCGAACATCCTGTCTATCCTTACGACTTGCATTGTTATGCATCTGATGGAGAATAGACTGCCATTGAGTGACGTAGTGGAAACATTGAGTAAGACTCTGCCCATATGTGAGGTTCGAAAGCTTGCCTACAGTACGTTTGCCATAGGGCAGTTTTTCAGAGACGGAAGGGCTAGGGTAGTGGAGTTTGACACACCCCCTCTCGTACTCTTGCGGCAGAGAAAATCTGTGCAGGTACACTCTGAAGATCGCCAAATCGAAGGCAAGAGAATTCGTGAATCGCAGTTCGAGCTGAAAACAGGGGATTGGATGGTCCTTGTCTCCGATGGTGTTTTGAACGCGGGGATTGGAGGACGCTATCCTCTTGGATGGGGCCAGGATCATGTCGTCAGGTTTCTTGAGGAACATTGTCATCCGGATCTTTCGGCGCAAGAACTTGCGGATAAACTTGGCCAGGCCGTGTGGGACTTGTACTGCGGCATCCCCGGCGATGACGTGACTGTCGCGGTCATCAAGGTCCGGCAGAAGCTCATGGCCACTATACTGACGGGCCCTCCCGCCGACACAAGTGCGGATAAAGAAGTTGTCGCAAGATTTGCCCGATGCCCAGGCCTTCGAGCGGTTTGCGGGGGAACGACTGCGAAGATCGTCGCGCAGTACTTGGGTGGAAAACCACTTGATGTCGACTTGACTACGATGAGACCCGACGTTCCTCCTTTGGCCAGACTCGAAGGTGTTGACCTCACAACAGAGGGAATACTTACGCTCAGCAGAACCAATGACCTTCTGCGTTCCGGCGCCGACAAGGAAAGCGTTAAATACCATGCGGACGGTGCTTCCTCCCTTCTGCGTTTTTGCCTGGAGGTCGACCATATTGACTTTGTGGTAGGGCTGAACGTGAATCCGGCCCATCAGAATCCCGATCTGCCTCGACAGCTGGATATGAAGCTGGGCGTGGTGAAGGAAATCGCCGAGGAGCTTCGAAAGAGAGGTAAGGAGGTAACTATCGAAACGGTTTAGCTGTTCTGAGAGATCGACAGTTGCTGCGGCTGCACAATGCAGAATATGTATTGACAGCAGGCGTCTTTTGAGATAAAGAAGTGAGGCTTTCGCCTATGCTCTGATGTCGTATATTTTGGAATTGTGACTATGTTGGAAAACCCCAAACTCGTAGAACAGATTGTTGACCGCTACAGCCGCGACGAGGGTATGCTCATATCTATGATGCAAGATATCCAGGCTGAGTGCGGATATTTGCCCGCTGACGGCCTGCGGTGTTTGAGCAAACGCCTTCAAGTACCTTTGAGTCGCGTGTACGCCATTGCTACATTTTACTCATCCTTTCGTCTTGCTCCCGGAGGCGCTCACGAGGTTACGCTCTGCATGGGTACGGTATGCTATCTCAAGGGCGCACCCGATATCTTGGAGGCAGTGTGCAAGGAATTCCGGGTTGAACCGGGTGGCACCACCAGTGACCGCCTGTTCAGCCTTCAGCCGGTTAACTGTGTGGGGGCCTGTGCTCTTGCACCTGTGATGGTGGTGGACGGGAAATACTACGATGGAGTTACTCCTGCGTCTGCGATTGAAGTTCTCAGCGATCTTCCCCCAGCCGAAGAGAGCACCGAAGTTATCGCAAAGGAGGATGTAGCGTGACCCCACCAGCCCTTGCCAAACTCGCCAGCCCTGTTGACCTCGAAGCCTTGGCGCAACAATTCCGGGGCGATAGCCGCAAAGCCTCGAAATGCGTAAGAGTGTGCATTGGAACGGGTTGTACCGCCAAAGGATCGCGAAAGATTTACGAACTTTTCTGTGAGGCGGCCGAACAATGCGACGCAGACGTCAACATAGAGGCAAAATGTGTGGGCTGCCACGGTTTCTGTGAGCGAGGTCCGGTCGTGGTAGTGGAGCCCGGCGAGATTTTTTACCAGCAGGTTGAGGAGCCGGACGTGGCCGAGATATTCCGTGAGACCGTGCTCGGAGGGCGAATCGTCGAGAGGCTTCTTTACGAAGACCCTGCTACCGGCAAGAAGGCCAGAGAAGCAGCTGACATTCCTTTCTATAGCGCACAGCAGAGAGTCGTTTTATCAGGTAACGGCAGGATTGATCCGACGCAAATCACTGACTATATTGCAGATGGCGGCTACAGTGCTCTGGCAAAGGCTCTCTCTTCGATGACACCTGAAGATGTGATCTCACAGGTTGAGCTTGCGGGCCTCAGGGGCCGAGGAGGTGGGGGCTTCCCGACAGCGAGAAAATGGCAATCTTGCCGAGAGGCCAAGGGCTCTGCGAAATACGTCATCTGCAATGGCGATGAGGGCGATCCCGGGGCGTTCATGGATCGCTCAATAATGGAAGGCAATCCACACTCCGTCATTGAAGGCATGCTCATAGGGGCATACGCCATCGGATCAAGGCAAGGCTATATCTACGTCCGCAATGAATATCCCTTGGCGGTTGAGCACCTGAAGGCGGCAATATCCCAGGCCTCCGACATGGGCCTTCTGGGCAAGAATATTCTTGGCAGTTCCTTCTCTTTTGATATCAAGATCAACCGCGGAGGCGGAGCGTTTGTCTGTGGCGAATCCACAGCGCTGATGGCTTCGCTTGAGGGACGCCCTGGCGAACCTCGGGCAAAATACGTTCATACTGTCGAAAGCGGTTTTCGCGGCAAGCCTACGAACCTCAACAACGTTGAAACGTGGGCCAACGTTCCGCAGATTATAAACCGAGGCGGTGAGTGGTTTGCAGGCATTGGAACGGAAAAGTCCAAGGGAACCAAGGTCTTCAGCCTGGTCGGCAACGTAGTCAACACCGGCCTGGTGGAGGTTCCGATGGGCATCACATTGCGTAGGATCATCGAAGAAATTGGCGGTGGGGTTCCGGACGGCAAGCGTTTCAAGGCGGTCCAGACCGGAGGACCTTCCGGAGGGTGTATTCCGGCCGAGCACCTCGACGTTCGCGTCGATTTTGACGAGCTGACGAAGCTCGGCTCCATGATGGGTTCCGGCGGCATGATCGTCATGGACGAAGACACCTGTATGGTGAGAGTAGCGCAGTATTTCACGGAGTTTCTTCAAAAGGAATCCTGCGGCAAGTGTACGCCGTGCCGCGAGGGATTGGCCCAGATGCTGCACATTCTCAATGGCATAACCAAGGGTGACGGAGAAGTCGGCGACATCGAAGAAGTCGGAACGTTGGCCCAACTGTTGGAAGGAACGGCCCTGTGCGCCCTCGGCAAAACTGCCGCAAATCCCATCTTGTCCACGATCAGGTATTTCCGTGAAGAATACGATGCGCACATTCTGGACCGCCACTGTCCGGCGAAGGAGTGCCGGGGTCTGTTTCACTACGAAATTGACAGAGAAGCGTGCAAGGCTTGTGGTATTTGTCTGAAGAATTGTCCGGCTGATGCGATTGCCGGCGAAAAGAAGGTTCCCCATATAATTTACCAGGGCAAGTGCACCCTCTGCGGAACGTGCTGGGACAAGTGTCCTTTCAGCGCAGTGATAAAGGTGTAGAAGGAGACAATCGAGTGCCTACTGTAACTATAGACGGACACAAGGTTAGAGTCAAGAAGAACGCAACGGTTCTCGATGCTGCAAGAAGGGCGGAAATCTGGATTCCTACGCTTTGTTATCATCCTTCAGTATTGAGCGAGGCGTCGTGCCGCCTCTGCATGGTAGAGCTTGACCGGGGTGATTGGAGACAGCTTATTACAGCCTGCAACTATCCGGTGCGTCGAGACATTGTCGTCTACGCCTCCAGCGAAGGAGCCGAGCAAGCGCGCCGGGGCGTTATGGAGTTGTTGCTTGCCAGGGCTCCGGAGAGTGAGGAGCTCAGAGCGATGGCCGAACGGATGGGCGTCGAAAAAACACGCTACCCGAAAGTGACCGAGAGCCAGAGGAACTGCATCCTGTGCGGCCTGTGTGTCCAGGTCTGCGAGCACTTAATTGGCCAGGCGGCCATAGGTTTCGCTGGACGGGGTGTGGATAAAGCGGTGGCAGCTCCGTTTCGACAACCATCGGAGGATTGCATCGGTTGCGGGGCGTGCGCTGCCGTGTGCCCGGTGGGCACAATCAAGGTAAGAGTGCACAAAGACCAAAACGAAGTCGAAATCTCCCCGTTCAAGTCTCGATCCAAGCTGATGCTGTGCCATGAGTGCAGTGCGCCCGTTGTCAGCACAGAAGTAGCTGAGAAGGCTTTGCAAAAGATCGAGATAAACACCGAAGAGTTTCGCGAACTCATACGCCTTTGCCCAAGATGCAGAATGCTCAGAACTGCCAAACAACTTGCAGCGATGCCGGCTTATGAAAATGGGTAATCTTGCGACGGTTTATCCTGCCAGCTAATCTTAAGGTTGAGGCTGATACAGTTTCATTGAAGAATTCAATATCTTGCTTTTGCATGAACTGTATGTTTGCTATTCTTTTGAAAATCAAAGGATGCTGACATCTTGGGCACAGAAGACACTTATTGCCAGATAGACGAGATGAAAGAAACCCGAGTGCTGGGGGTGGACTATCACCACCTAAGCCTTCCCGGAGGAGATGATCTCTATCTAACTGAATATGGTTTGCCTTTTCTGGACAATCTGTTACCGGCCAATTTCTGGACGGATAACGAGTGGTTTAAGGATCATTCTGAAAGGCTCAGGGGTACCAGCACACTCTACAAGGTCACCACCAAGAAGTTCCAGGGCAAAAGCAAGGAAATCGTCATGAAATGGAACCGCATGGGGCAGGATATACCCGGTTCATTTGATCTAAGTGAGTTAAACGTTGAGTTCAACAGTCCCTTCGAAGAGTTTGCTCTATTAACGGAACTTCGCAACGCTCAGTTTGAATCAGAAGGCTATATCTTTACTCACAAACCCCTGGCGATCTATGTACCCAAGAGGCATGTTGACTTGGACAGGCTTGGCAGAAAAGCCTATAAGATGGAAGACATTTTGTCCCGGCACAATGAAATAGAATTGTATATGTTTAGAAATTACGCGGTGATTTATGAATGGATTAAAGGCATCGATGCCGTTCAGGCTCTCGAGCGAGGGGTTCTTGAAAAACAAGAAGTAGCTCAGTTGACCGTGAGATATGACAGTGACGTCAGAAGAAATGGATTCGCCATTGATGATTCGAAGCCACATCATGTTATTGTAAGGCCGGGAAAAGATGGAGAATTGGCAAGAGACAGGAGTGGTCAGATCCTGTACGCAGCGGTTGATTTTGAATTGCTGAGGCGAAGTCCTCAACGTGAAAAGCAGATAAGAGCGTCTAAACGCAAGATGTATCTGGAAAAACAGATGCACAGATTTGAGGATAGAGAACCGGCGGGTTTCCCCTCCAATCTGAAGCTTGTACGGATCATGGGCGTGGACTATATCTATGGTCAGGTTGAGGGTACAGGCGGAGCCCTTTGGGTCGTCGGGAAGGATCCAACTTTGTTTGATTACTTTCTGCCCGAGAAGTGGAGGGACACGCCAAGAATTAGACTGTCCGTGTTTGACCAAGTGTATCGCACGACAACCAAAGACGATATACATCTTGTCTGGAAAATCTCAAGAGTGGGAGAGCTGCCGGACCTGGACCCTTTTACGGATGCCGAAAACAAAATGATAAAGCATGGATACAACAGTCCGTTTGAAGAAGTTGCGCTGGCACTTGAACTCAAGAACCAAGGGATTCCCACGACTCATCCGCGGGCAATATATATGGCAGCAAGTAAGTCAGATATGGACGAGTCTCTCTGTGATGATAGTAGATATGACAGCCACGAAAGCCTTCTGACTCCAGAGGGTAACCCGATCCTGAGAAGACAACACGATTACATAATCTTCTGGGGCTACTGGAATGGCCCTGATGAGCTACTGGCCATAAAAGACGAGAGCCCATATCAAGGAGTCGATGCTCTTTTGTGCCACAGGAAAGGATTGTTGACCAAACGTACATACCTACATCTTATGGAAATAGCCAAAAGCAAATTGGGACTATTGGGAATCGAAGACCTTAATCTCAAAGGCAATCACATTCTACTTTCTGTGGATAACTCTGGACACTTGGTTAAAAATCATAAAGGTTTGCCGGAGATGAGAATATCCAACTTTGAGTTGCTGCGGAGGGCGCAGCTGTAAATAAGGGTCTTCGCCAGTCAAGTGCCAGCGTTAAAAGAGGGATTGGAGATATCTGAAAACGCAGGTCCTGTAAAGGATGCAAATCAAAGTTGCGATGCCGAGACAAATCAATACCGGTGGACTCGCGCGTGCGCGGCCCCCTACGTTGAACAGAAAGCTATGGGGCTTCAGGTGTGCAGGAGTGTTTCAGTGAAGTGTAAATGGAAAATCCCGGATAGGACTCCCCAAACATTTCCTGCGATCCAATCTGAGGATTTCCCCGTTGTGACTGTGTGAACGTCGGGATAATTTAAGTCATCCACCGTGATATACAGAAATCAAAATGTCGATAATGAAAAAGATACTGCAGGAAGTAAAATCTCAAAGACATAGAATGTGAAAGGGGACTTGAAATGGACCTGCAAAGAAAATCTGATTTAATCAAAGAGCAAATTGAGAGCTTGCAGTTGCCGGATGGTTCTTCACCTTTGCATCGTGAGACCTGCGTTCCCGACATGGGTTCAACTGGATCAGCTGAAT
Source organism: Phycisphaerae bacterium (assembly GCA_016782865.1). Classification (GTDB taxonomy): domain Bacteria; phylum Planctomycetota; class Phycisphaerae; order Sedimentisphaerales; family Anaerobacaceae; genus SG8-4. The sequence goes on along the minus strand of JADHXR010000015.1, from coordinate 40,212 downwards.
ATGTACACAGATTTGAGTGTGGGACAATAGGAGAGGTGGCCCAAACAATTGAGGTTCGCGTTTCTGAAAGACGAGTCGATGTGCTTTATCAGGATCACAGAAGTTGCGATGTTCAAATATTGGGCAGTGCTGATCAAGTCGAAACAGCGATTGAGGACATCATAAAATATTTGGAAACTATATACAACTCAGCAATGAAGCAAAAGAAATAGCACCGGTGAAATTACGCGCTGGTCAATTGCAGCAAATACTACTCTTGAAAATGGCCCCGACGTTGCCCCTGTCGTAGTTAAGGACAGGCAGAACAGTCAATAGCTGCCAAACGAGGAATGGCAGGTCCAGTCTGCGCAGGATGAAAAGGGGGACTTTTGGGGAGCCCTTATGATATAAGTTACCTTTTTTGCCTTTGACGCAACAACTCTTCAATCTCTGCCAAGTGTCTCGATATCGGGGGACATCCATGAGCAAGCGTTTTTCAAGACGTTCGCTGGATTTTTTCACGGGAATTCCCCTAACCCGGTCGAGCCGCAGCCAATGAGGGCAAGGCAAAAGGCGCTGACGCCTTAACGAAAGTACCTTGCGCTACTGAACGTCTTCTGGAGTTCGCACGATCGGAAATGTCCCTGCCCACCTTCTTTCGAGGCAGGGGGATTGACTATTCTTACCATAACACGGCGAGTTGTTCGGCATCGGCCGCTATCAGCTAACAACTGTGCGCGAACAACCAACAACGAATAACGAGCAACGATATTCTACCACAGAGGACCACAGGGGACACTGAGAAAGTAAAAGGGACAATTAACCGCAGATTAGCGCTGATGGACGCGGATAAACGATCAATAACCAACTGAATTAGACACGGATTAACACTGGTTAACACGGTTTTCTATTCACCACGGCCTGCCCTGAGCGAAGCCGAACGGGAAGAAAGACAATAATTAGACTGGATAACAGGATAAAGGCGGGATTGTATGGTAAAGGAACCACTAATCAACACTAATAGACACTAAATTGGAACCGCGGATTGCGCGGATTACGCGGATTTTTGTTTACCAGGAAGCAGAACAATATCGAAGATCCCGATCCATCGGGAAGCAATAGTATTGTCATCCCCGCGGAAGCGGGGACAATTGAAAGGTCCTGTCAAACATTCAACATTTAAGTTGAAGCGCTGTTGCGTCAAAGGGAAAAGAAAGTAAACTTATTTCATAAGGGCTGGTTATTATGCTTTTCGCTCATTGCCACGTATGGTTACGTGGTAAACAGCACCTTCATATTCGATACGAACCGGCCTATCCATAAGGGCAATCTAAACAAAGTATTTCGAATTGGCAAGCAAAAGCATAAAAGACAGGTCTGACCCGTGAAACGCGCACCGTGAAACGCGCATCCCATACGGCGAGGACATCGAGGCGTTCCTGAAACGCGAAATCGCCAAGCCGATCATTCGCTGGCAAGACCGTCCACAGCTTGGCTACGAGATATTGCCGAACAAGTATTTCTATCGTTATCAGCCACCCACGCCGGCAAAGGACTTGCTCGACGAGTTCTGGAGGCTGGAGAAGGATGCGGAAAAGATGCTGGAGGGGCTGGCACGATGAAGAAGGCACGCGGCAGCGAGATTGCCTTACCCGATTACGAGCGCTTCATTGAGACGCTAAAAGGCCGTGTGGCAGCGGCCCGGCTCTCTGTCGCACGGGCTGTGAATCGTGACATGATCCTGCTCTACTGGGATATAGGCCAGGCGATCCTGGAAAAACAGGAGACACTGGGATGGGGCGACTCGGTGGTGGAAATGGTGGCAAAGGATCTGCGCCAGGCCTTCCCCGGATCAAAGGGCTTTTCGCCCCAGAACGTCTGGCGCATGCTGCAATTCTACCGCACCCACACCGCCTCGGAATTTCTCTCACAGGTTGTGAGAGAAATGATCCTCTGTGCAGAAAAGGATGACGTGGAAGTCGAATACGCCCTCAAAACCAAGCAGAACCCTATTGGCGTGGCGGAATATCAACTCCAATCCATGCTCCCGGCAGATCTGAAGGGCAAACTACCCACGGCCAGGCAACTCGCCGATGTTGTGCGCACCGCACTGCCTGCGAAGGGAGGGAGAAAATAGAAGGGACAAGGTGAAAAGGAACCACAGACTCCACGGATTTCACTGAGGGCAAGAAGAAAGTAAAAAGGGCAAAGGCAAAACAACCACAGATTTAACTGATGGACACGGATTTTTGTTCACCACGAAGAGACCAAGGCACTAAGTTACACTTCGACATTGGATGTTCCTTGTTCGATATTCGGTATTCCAACCCTCCTAGCCTCCTGTATTCTGTTCTTGTCATTTCTTCACTTCTTCTTGAAGTCATTTTAGCTTATGTGCCTTAAGGCACCTGGAGGGGATGAAGAAACACGATTGATTGCGATGCACGGAAAACGGGTTGTCGAAAGCCGAAAAGCAGACAGGAATAGGTTTGTCCTCGGAATTCACAACAGAAAGGCTGGGCTGCAATGGACTTGCCTGGATTTTAGGCATACTTTCGGATCACGTCTTGCGATGAAGGGCGAATCGTTGTATAAAATATCCGCGTTAATGGGAAATTAGCCAAAGATATGCAGGAGGCATTATGCAGCTTTGACATCTGGAGAGTTAGTGGAAAGCGTAGAGTTCCAGAGTCACGTGTACAATGCAAAATGCGAAGCAAGCGAAGCTTGCTGACTCTGAGAGAGTGTATACTCTTATTCACATGGCCTCCCGGGGAGCTGTCAGGAATTAGCGGAACGAGAAGTCAGACCTGGCGATGGAGATATACCATGAGGCAGAATGCTGATGGGAACATTTCAAACTCGACGGTTCTTCAAGTTTGCGGTTCCGGAAATCACATCACAATAGAACACAAATCTAGGCAGATTTTGTCACTCGAAAAGCCAGTAGGCCGAGCTAACGCTGCCAAGAGTCATCCAGACCCACTGATGCGACTTATCAACACGTACTCTGAAGAGACGACATTCGTTGGGCGACGTGGACAACTGAAGGAATTCGTTGGTTGGCTGAATTCCAAGCCTTTGTTGTCCCTCCGAACCATCGCTGGTCCAGCGGGAATTGGCAAGACTCGTTTTGCAATGGAGGTGATCAAGGCTATCTGTGCAAACCAGGCGGCCGACGACGGCAAGATTAAACCGGACTCCTGGGGTGCAGGTCTTCTGACTTCTGTTCCAGAAGAAGGTTTGCCGTCTGATGCGGGATTCATCTTTTGCAGTCCGATACTGATTGTCATTGACTATGCAGCCTCGATGCGACATTTCCTCAGAACATGGCTGCAAACTCTGGCAAACAACATCTCTCAGGAATCGAAAAAAGTGCGCATCCTTCTCTTGGAACGCCACGCCGATCCGACGGCAGGCTGGCTGAAAGAATTGTTGGAATTTACCGGCTACAGTAGTGTTGGATTGTCAGGGTATTTCGATCCAGTCGCTCCGATCGAGATGGAGCCACTGACGTCGGTGAGAATCCGACGTGAGTTGATGACAGAAATCGGTGAGAAGATCGCAAAAGCAGAGAAGACAAGTTTTTGCATTCCGAAAGAGGGCAGCGATCCTGAATTCGAGAAGCAGCTTGCCGAGGACAAATGGTCCAACCCGCTGCATATTATCATGGCCGCTGCTTCGGCCGTAGACTTGGAAGTGTCGAGGGTGCTGACTATGTCGCGAATCGACTTGGCAGAGCACCTCGCGACCCGCGAAATCAGGCGAATCAGAAAGGACAAGGTCACGGGCCTGGGAGAAAGAGAAACTCCTTTGCCTGTCTATCTCGCGGCATGTGCGACACTTTCAGGAGGACTCACTCGCGATCAGGCCCTGGCGTTAGCCAAGTTGATTCTGGAGGTCACGGAAGCCGAATATCCGGATGGAGCGGCTGGCCTCGCGAAACAGACGGCTGCTCTTCTACCATTCACTTCGTCTGACAAGGCGATCGCACCGATAAAACCGGATATCATCGGCGAGGCATTCTTGGCTCTCGGCTTTAGGTGTGAAGATTGGCTGCTCAGCAAACCTGAAGACATAGGTCGGTTGCTTTATGAAGTCTGCAAACAAACTGAAAACGCGGGCAGGGACGAAGATAAAGCTTATGCTTGCTTGGTGCGATTCTGGCAGGATTATTGCTCTTTTGTTGGCCCGAAGCATGTTGGCGGTGGGGGTGGTGGCGAAGAGTGCCTGGAGTGGTTTGATGTGCTTGTGAAGGTCGCCTTGGACAAGGAAGATGTGTCCTTTCTGCGAGAGTTTGCCAACTCGCTGCCACATCACTCACTTGCACTGTGCGAAAAGGCTGTCCAACTCTACTTGGCTCTGAAAGACATCTTCGCCAACCTGGCCGAGCAGCGTCCCGATGCCTTTCTGCCGGATCTAGCAATGTCACTGAATAACCTGGCGCACATGCTCAGCGAGCTTGGCAGGCATGAGGATGCCCTTGAGATGGTTCAGGAGGCGGTCGAGTTGCGGCGTAAGCTCGCCGAGCAGCGTCCCGACGCCTTTCTGCCGGACCTGGCAATGTCGCTGAACAACCTGGCGCACGTGCTCCGCACTCTCGGCAGGCGTAAGGATGCCCTGAAGACGGCTTGGGAGGCGATCGATTTAAACCGTAAGCTCGCTAAGCAACGTCCTGATGCCTTCCTGCCGGGCCTGGCAATGTCACTGAACAACCTGGCGAACATGGAGCGCGATCTTGGCCAGCATGAGGATGCCCTGAAGACGGCTCAGGAGGCGGTCGAGTTGTACCGTCAGCTTGCCGAGCAGCGTCCCAAGGCCTTCCTGCCGGACTTGGCAATGTCACTGAACAACCTGGCGAACAACCTCAGCGAACTTGGCAGGCGTGAGGATGCACTTACAACGGTTCAGGAGGCGGTCGAGTTGCGGCGTAAGCTCGCCGAGCAATGTCCCGACGCCTTTCTGCCGGTTCTGGCAATGTCACTGAGCAACCTGGCGAACATGCTCCGCGATCTTGGCAGGCATGAGGATGCCTTTACGACGGCTCAGGAGGCGGTCGAATTGGGGCGTAAGCTCGCCGAGCAGCGTTCCGACGCCTTTCTGTCGGGCTTGGCGGGGTCACTGAACAACCTGGCGAACAGCCTCAGCGATCTTGGCAGGCGTGAGGATGCGCTTACAACGGCTCAGGAGGCGGTCGAGTTGCGGCGTAAGCTCGCCGAGCACTGTCCCGACGCCTTTCTGCCGGACCTAGCAATGTCGCTGAACAACATGGCGAACAGGCTCAGCGATCTCGGCAGGCGTAAGGATGCCCTGAAGACGGCTTACGAGGCGATCGATTTATACCGTAAGCTTGCCCAGCGTCCCGGTGGTGCCTTGCTGACGGGTTTGCCAATGTCACTGAACAACCTGGCGAACATCCTCCGCGATCTTCGCAGGCATGAGCATGCACTTGCGACGGCTCAGGAGGCGGTCGAGTTGTACCGTAAGTTCGCCGAGCAGCGTCCCGACGCCTTTCTGCCGGACCTGGCAATGTCGCTGAACAACATGGCGAACAGGCTCTTCGATCTTGGCAGGCGCGAGGATGCGCTTACGACGGCTCAGGAGGCGGTTGAGTTGTACCGTAAGCTCGCCGAGCAGCGTCCCGACACCTTTCTGCCAAACCTGGCAATGTCACTGAGCAACCTGGCGAACATGCTCCGCGATCTTGGCAGGCATGAGGATGCCTTTACGACGGCTCAGGAGGCGGTCGAATTGGGGCGTAAGCTTGCCGAGCAGTGTCCCGACGCCTCTCTGCCGGGCTTGGCGGGGTCACTGAACAACCTGGCGAACAGCCTCAGCGATCTTGGCAGGCGTGAGGATGCGCTTAAGAGTGCTCAGGAGGCCGTCGAATTACGGCGTAAGCTCGCCGAGCAGCATCCCGACGCCTTTCTGCCGGACCTGGCAACGTCACTGAACAACCTGGCGAACATGCTCCGTGATCTTGGCAGGCGTGAGGATGCACTTACGACGGCTCAGGAGGCGACCGAGTTGAACCGTAAGCTCGCCGAACAGCGTCCCGACGCCTTTCTGCCGGCCCTGGCAATGTCACGAGACAGCCTGGCGATCATGCTCAGCGATCTTGGCAGGCGTGAGGATGCGCTTAAGAGCGCTCAGGAGGCGGTCGAGTTACGGCGTAAGCTCGTCGAGCAGCGTCCCGACGCCTTTCTGCCGGACCTGGCAATGTCGCTGAACAACATGGCGAACAGGCTCTTCGATCTTGGCAGGCGTGAGGATGCGCTTACGACGGCTCAGGAGGCGGTTGAGTTGTACCGTAAGCTCGCCGAGCAGCGTCCCGGCGCCTTTCTGCCGGCCCTGTCAGGGTCACTGAACAACCTGGCGAACATGCTCAGCGATCTTGGCAGGTGTGAGGATGCGCTTAGGAGTGCTCAGGAGGCGGTCGAGTTGCGGCGTAAGCTCGCCGAGCAGCATCCCGACGCTTTTCTGCCGGACCTGGCAATGTCGCTGAACAACCTGGCGAACATGCTCCGCGATCTTGGCAGGCGTGAGGATGCGCTTAAGAGTGCTCAGGAGGCGGTCGAGTTATACCGTAAGCTCGCCGAGCAGCGTCCCGACGCCTTTCTGCCGGGCCTGGCAGGGTCACTGAACAACCTGGCGAACAGCCTCAGCGATCTTGGCAGGCGTGAGGATGCGCTTAAGAGTGCTCAGGAGGCCGTCGAATTACGGCGTAAGCTCGCGGAGCAGCATCCCGACGCCTTTATGCCGGCCCTGGCAACGTCACTGAACAATCTGGCGATCATGCTCAGCGATCTTGGCAGGCGTGAGGATGTGCTTAAGAGTGCTCAGGAGGCGGTCAAAATCTATGATGCTCTCAGCATAACGCACGCGGGTGTGTTTCTTTTGGGCTTGTGCCAGGCCCTGAGGACACTGCATCGTTGCTACAAGGAGGTGAAGGAATTCGAACAGGCTATGAAGACAGTTGAGAGAGCAATCGGAGTTCTCACTCCGGAATTCCAAAACAAACCTGATGTGTTCGGAGCACTGATGGTGGCTTTAGTCAGAGACTACCTTGAGTGTGCCAAGGAAGGCCAACTGGCGATACGTGAAGACTTAGTGAAGCCAGTTGTAGGGGCGCTTGGTCCTCTTATGTGCAAGAAAGAGACGGATGGAACTGAGTGACATAGAGGTTCTGCTCAGACAACTTGCCAAGAGTTACGCAGAAGGTCCGTCAAAATGCCCGTTTACAATAAACATAACAGTCAATTGCGATAAGACGATTTTGATCAATCAAGGGAGGTATTCTATGAATTCATTAGATTTTGCTGAAGCTGCCACAGCGGCCAGCTTTATTGTCAAGACGGTAGGTCCGTATGCTGCTGGGAAGATAGTAGAGGGTGCGCTAAAGGAAGTTGGCAAAGATGCATATCATCAGGTTTGCGACAGAGCCAAGGGCATTTGGGATCGCCTGAAAGAGGCATTTACGGGTGAAAGTAGATTGTCTGCTACATTGCAGGACTACGAAGAGAATCCGGACAGTAACGAGGCTCAAGAGAATCTTGAGAATGATTTAACTACGCGCTTCAGGCACCATCCGGACGAACTGACCACGCTTGTGGACGATTTGCGAGAACTGCTGAAATGCCTGCCAGAAGTCCAGCGTACAATTCATGCTAAACAGGAAGTTAAGAACGCCAAGGACTCGAAAGTTAACCAGATCCAGGGAAATGATAACACGGTCACAAACATCGGTTAGATTCGAACAAGGATGAACTGCCCCGGAAAAGGACTTGCGATCACAAAACCGGGGCCGTAGATAGAACAGTGAGTATTCAATTGTTTTGGCTGGTTGCTATCTCACAGCAATCAGCCTTTCTTCTTCATAGGCAACCACCTCCTTCCTCAGATACCTTATTGACCCGTTCTTCCCTTCACCGATACAAAGCCGACTGGTCCATTGGGTCCATTGGGGTCCATTGGGGGTCAGAGTACCAGGAAGAAATCAGTAGAAGAATAGAAAAGGTTTTTGGAAAGGATCACAGGATCTACAGAGATATTGTTAACCACAAAATGCGATAATTCTACTTCGCTCACAAGATTTCGCCGCCGGCGGCGAAATTGAGTTGGCCTATCATCGAATTCGGCAGCCGGCTGCCGAATTGAAAACCGTGTTAATCAGTGAAATCCGTGTCTAATTCAGTTGGTTATTGATCTTTTCTCCGCGTAAATCCGCGAAATCCGCGGTTTCGATTTGGTGTTAATTCGTGTCAGTTCGTGGTGAATAGAAAACCGTGTTAACCAGTGTTAATCCGTGTCTAATTCAGTTGGTTCCCGATGGATTGGGATCTTCAATATTGTTTCTTTCTGGGTGCAATTGACCCTGATAGAATAGCCCGCTCCAAAGGGGCTGGATAGAGGCAGTCATAAACATGCGTCCTCTTTCTTAGACAAGAAGCATACCCCGGCAAACAACAACACCATGCCTGCTATCTGCAGAGCAGTGATGCGTTCAGCCAAGATGCAGAAGCCCAGCAAAGCCGCCGCGAAGGGCGTTGTAAGCTCCAGAGCAGAAACCTGGGCCGCTTTGATTCGCTTCAAACCTTCATAATAAAATATTGTGCCCGCTCCGACTACGATACCGACCAGGATTTGATAAATGTTTGAAAACACCAGCGGCGAGCGAAGCGACAAATACGTGATGAACACTGCCGAGGCAACGATATATCTGTAGAAGGTTATTACGCCGGCGTCAAGATCCCGCAGATATTTTCTCACTACTATAGTCGTCGTAGCCCAGGCAACCGTCGCCAACAGCACATAAACATCTCCGGCTGTCCCCAGCCTCACGGCAGACAGATTCTCCAGTGTCTTGGTCGTCACAAGTACCCCGGCGAATATCATGACGATTATGCCCGCACAATCAGACTTCGTCAGCCTGTCTTCTTTCAGGCAGAAGAATCCTATCAGAACGATGAATATCGGCTGCATGTGTGCCAGCAGGACGGCATTGAGCACGGGTACTCTTGTCAATGCATAGAAGTATATCAGATCCCCAAATATTGTCCCGGCTAACGCCACATAAACCAATTGCGAGAACTGCCTGCCGGTGACTTTGAGAGGTCGCCGACGTCTCAGCAGGATATAGAAAATCGCGACCAGCGCAACAAATATTGCCCTGATGGCAGAAGTCTGAAGGAAATCAGAGTTCTTATAAGCCAGCTTTGCCAGGATGGGCTCGACAGCCCACATCAAACTTGCGCCGAGTATTGCAATGATACCTGTTCTTTTTGAATTCATAGTAAGCATCAACCTCGCAATAATAGATGAGTTCTGATAGCATATTTACGGCGTTGACGCAAGATGGTAAGCTTCGCAGTAATGAGAAGCATTCTTTATCCAGGCAAGCTCGAGCATGCATATTGATTCATATCAATTAGCCAAGAAGGACCGGGATGTAGCCGCTGCGCTGCACCTCACCTGCTGACGTGTCCCTAGCAGGGAAGCTATTCTTTGGGTTTCTGCACTTCGCCGGTCATGGGGACAAACCGGACCGGCATGACATTTCTCCTGTGTAGATTGCCGTCTTTGTCTTTTGTGATCAGGACCAGATACTGGAAGCCGCGCGGACTACCGTGAGGCAGAATCATTCTGCCGCCGGGTTTCAACTGATCCACAAGCGGTTGGGGAATACGACCGGCGGCGGCCGTGCCGATGATCGCGTCAAACGGACCGTGCTCGGGCCAGCCGAAATATCCGTCGCCGGCCTTGGTGAATACGTTCGGGTAGCCCAGCTCCTTCAGGTGTTTCTTGGCGCTGCTGGCAAGGGCCTCGACGATCTCGATGGTGTAGACCTTTTGCGCAATCTCGGCGCAGACCGCGGCCTGATAACCCGAGCCGGTGCCGATCTCAAGGACCTTGGAATTGTGATTGAGCTTCAGTGCCTCGGTCATAAAAGCCACGATATAGGGCTGGCTTATGGTCTGGTCCAGGCCGATCGGCAGGGGGGAATCAGCATAGGCATAGCGCTGCTCAGCCGGCCGGATGAAGGCGTGCCGCGGCACAACTCGCATCGCCTTAAGGACATTCGGGTCCTTTACGGCACGCGCCTCGATCTGCCGCGAAACCATTGCCGCCCGCTCCTCGAGGCGCTCGGCAAACGCCGGGTGTTTATGGAGCGGACGAATCAGCCTTTTGTCATTCGGGTCGTTCGGGTCTTCAGGCTCTTGCTCAGGTGCCTTGTTTGGCTCGCCCTGAAACCCTCCCTGTGGCCCGGCTAAAATGGTATTCGGGGCCCCTGTTGTGTTGAAGCGCAGAAGAATGATGATCAGGCCGAGCAGGGCCAACACAGAGAGGAGCCCATAGGTTATCCTCTTACGCGCCGCCGGATGTTCTTCACACATCGTTTCGGTCCCCCGGTATACAATCTGCCATTTCAATTGCTTCGCTTCATTCGCGATCACCGTACCATTTTAGCAGTTACGGATCATTCTGCAACCTTGGATCGCCTGCGCCAATGCCCTGCTTTACAGGGGATATTGTCTCGATACGCGCCGGCAAAAGGGCGTTCATACGTGTGTGGCAGAATTGAGAATGGAGAATTCTAAATTCGAACTTCTAAATTCCATGATTGATGTTTGCCCAAAATATTGTTAACAAATACGCCCATGCCAAAGACAAAGAACAAGTATCGTGTCTTCATGGGTGCCGCCGAGCCGAGCGGCGACGTTCACTGTGCAGGTTTGATAACCGCCCTGCAGAGTAGCGGCCGCGACATTGAATTTGTTGGTGTCGGAGGGCCCAAAATGGCCGATGCCGGCTGTGAACTGCTGGAGAACACCGTCGACAAAGCTGCTATGATCTACAAGGCCTTCACTCAGGTCGTGCGCTACTACAAGCTGCTAAAACGCATCGAGCGTTTCATGGCAAACAACAAGGTCGACCTGGTGATCGCCTGCGATTCTCCCTCATTCAACTTCCACGTCGCAAAGGCCGGTAAGAAAGCCGGCGCCAAGACCCTGTTTTTCGTCGCTCCACAGCTTTGGGCCTGGGGCGGCTGGCGAATCCGCAAGCTGCGCAATCGCTGCGACAAGCTCTGCTGTTTGCTTCCGTTCGAGCAGGATTGGTTCGGCTCCAGAGGTGTGGACGCGGTTTTCGTGGGTAATCCGCTCCTTGATAAACTAACGATTGACACTTCCCGTCACGAGAAGTACGCCCGGTTTGAATCTGCAAAGGCGAGGTTGGCTATCATGCCAGGTTCGCGCCCAGCCGAGATCGACTCGCTCTGGAAACCCATGCAGCAGATTGCGCTGCGCCTGAAAGAAAAATACCGGCAGGCAACATTTGTTACCGTAGCGGTGGATGCCAAACGGCAGCAACTCCTGAAAGAAACACAAATCCCCGGTTTCGAATGCCAATACAGCGTTGACTCGGTGAACAAGACAGCCGCCGCCGTCGATTTTTCAATCGTTACCAGCGGCAGCGCGACCCTGGAAGTCGCCGCAGCGGGCTGTCCGATGGTGGTAATGTACCAGTCCAACAGGGTTCTCTGGTATCTGTTCGGCTGGATTATGAAAACGAAATACCTTTCTCTGGTCAACATCCTGGCCGACAGAGAATTAGTGCCGGAGTTCATGCCGAACTTCAGCTCGATCGATCCGATCGTGGCGAGCATCGATCAGCTTCTGCAGGACAAGAACGCTTTGGGGAGAATCAGCAGCGAGTTGACTGAATTGACCGAACCGTTGGCTGAGAAGAAGGCCTGCGAAGAGGTTGCAAAGATAGCTGTCGAGATGCTGTTAAGATAATGCAAAGATCAAGAATCAAATATCAAAATAGCGGAATCGCGGCAAGCCGCGATGACTTCGTTAGTTTTGCATTTTACATTGTACATTTTGATTTTTGCATTCGTGCCGGAGTCTCTCAGTGAGCGAATATGGTGGAATTCGAAAAGTTGATTTCTCGGGGACTCTCGCGGCCATTGGTGCGCTGTGTTGCTGGTCGACCGGACCGATCATCATTAAATACCTGTCTGGATATCTGGACTTCTGGACTCAGAACTTCCTGCGATACTCCGTCGCCTGTCTGTTCTGGCTGCCTTTTCTCATATTTTCCATCAAGACAAAACGGCTCGATACAAGAGTCTGGCGAAAAGCCATCGTCCCGGCTGCCGCGAACGTCGTCATGCAGAGCCTGTTCGCCTGCGCCTTCTACTATATAGATCCGGCCTTTATGGTCCTGCTCGGAAAGTCGTCTCTGATCTGGATCGCAAGCTTCTCGCTTGTTTTCTTCCCCGAGGAAAGAACACTCGTAAAGAGCAAACGTTTCTGGACGGGCTTGGCGCTCTCAGCGATAGGAGTGGTCGGTGTTCTGTGCTTCAAGGAAGATTTCGTGGCAACCAGGACCTTGACAGGCATAGTCCTTACCCTTTCGATGGCCTTCATGTGGGCTGTATATACGCTTTCGGCCAAGATCGCTTTTAAGGACATCGACTCTCGCCAGGGTTTTTCGGTGATAACAATCTACACTGTTGTGGGGCTTTCTGTGCTCGCACTTCGGTTTGGCGACTTGAGTCGCTGCACGCAAATGGGAGCCCCTCGATGGGCGCTCGTTGTTGTCTCTGGGATTACGAGCATAGCGTTCGCTCACGTGCTGTACTACACTGCGATGAGGCGTATTGGGGCGACAATCCCGGCGCTGGTTGTGTTGGTGCAACCGTTCATTATCCTTGCAATTTCCCGCGTCGTCTTCGGCGAATCTCTGAACAAGTTTCAATTGCTATTCGGGGTGGTTTTGTTGGCCGGCTCGGCCCTCGCCATCTGGGCTCAGCAGCACCTCAAACATAGGTCCCCTTCCTTGTCTCGAATCAATTCGTCGTCACAAAGGTGACGGCTCGGACAAGATATCCGATCACACGGCAACAGCGCATTCAGAATCTCGTGGCTGCGAGATTGACAATAGCCGGGAGTGAACGATAAGATAGGTCGGCAGGTTCGAGAGATCATGTAAGTGACAGACGATATGGGCCCAAAGGCAAAAAAGGATTTGTCCGGAAGGGAATCAGTATGAATAGTGGGAAATACCAATACTTCTAATCGCATTTTTTTTCAGTGCGCGGTGCTCAGTCGGATAAAGCATGAATTCCAAGAATCTTGTACTATCTCAAGGAGGAAAAGAACCTCTTTAACCTGGGCTGACATTTGTCGGTAATATCAAACGAGCCTATCACGCCCCTGGCTCTTCCGACTATCGACTCTCTCTCGACGAATCCGAAGTATCTCGAATCCTTGCTGTTGTCTCTGTTGTCGCCCATGACGAAGTAGCTGTCTTGCGGCACAGCAACCGGCCCGAAATTTCGTACGGCTGCGACTGACGGAACGCTCATTACCGCGTGAGCGGTTCCATCCAGGTCTTCCATCGCCAAGACACATTTGCCTTTAACTTTGGCGGGCAATTGTTCTGCGTATTTCGGGTCGATTTGGGTATAGGCGACCGCCTTTCCATTTAAGAAAAGCGTATTGTCTCTCATCTCTACTGTGTCGCCCGGCAGCCCCACCACTCTCTTGACCAATCGAATCCCGTCATCGGGCGAAAAACAAATAACGATATCCCCTGTCTCCGGATCCGACCACTTCGCAAGCCGATACTGAGTCAGTGGAAACCTGAGGTCATAAGCTACCTTGTTAACATAGATCAAATCACCTTCGAGTATCGTTGGATTCATCGAGCCGGTCGGGACCCAGTTCCAGTCGGCCAGAGACGATTTTACCGGTATTACCACGAAAACGATGAAAAGAAAGGTGATTCGCCATTCCTTCCAGAACCTGTGAACGAACTTTCTGATTCTTTCGGTCTTCATTACTTTCCTCACAAAAGTCATTGCAGGCCAATATGCGATGCGTTTCATACGTGAGAAACTTGCCTATGTTCGTCAGTTTAACCTTTCGGCGTCAATATTCGCTATTATTTCCCTATTGCGACCGCTGAAAATCACGTGTGCTTCTTGACTTTTCGCTCCCGTGCGGATAGTCTATCGACACACAAGGATTAACACTAAGGATGCCAGAACAGTTATGACCGAAACAGAGAAGCCACAGGAGCAATTCGAGGATATGCGTATCCTCGACGAGCTGAAGAATTCATACCTCAACTACGCGATGAGCGTTATCGTTTCACGCGCCCTGCCGGATGTTCGCGACGGTTTGAAACCGTCGCAGAGGCGAATTCTGGTCGCTATGAACGACCTGAACCTCGGCCCGCGAAGCAAGCACCGAAAGTGCGCCAAGATCGTCGGTGATACGGGCGGCAACTACCACCCCCACGGCGACCAGGCAACCTATGGGACTCTCGTTCGGATGGGTCAGGAATGGAACTTGCGCTACACACTGATTAATCCGCAGGGCAACTTCGGGAGCATCGATTCCGATCCGCCGGCGGCCATGAGATACACCGAGGCAAGAATGGCCGCACCGGCTATGGAAATGCTTGAAGATCTCAAGCACGACACAGTCGATTTCATTCCCAACTACGACGAGACCCGGACCGAACCGACCGTGCTGCCCTCGAAGTTCCCGAATCTGCTGGTCAACGGCTCGACGGGAATCGCCGTCGGGATGGCGACCAACCTCGCACCTCACAATGTCGGCGAGGTGTGTGACGCGCTGCTGCTGGTGATCGACGACCCTGGCTGCGGATTCAAGGACATTATTCAACGTCTGCCGGGCCCGGACTTTCCAACCGGCGGGATCATTTGCGGCAGAAGAGGGATCATGGACGCCTACACCACCGGCCGGGGCCATCTGAGGGTTCGGGGGAAAGTGGACGTCGAAGAGACCAAAAGGGGCCGAGAGAGAATCGTCGTAACCGAGATACCGTATATGGTCGTCAAGACCACGATCGTTGCGAAGATCGCCGAATGCGTTCACAACGGTACGCTCACGGAAGTGTCCGACGTCAGAGACGAATCGGACCGCCACGGGCTTCGGATCGTCGTCGATCTGAAAAAAGGCGCCGAAGCCGAGATCGTGCTCAACAAGCTGTATCGTTTCACTCTATTGCAGACTACTTTCGCGATCGCAAATATCGCCCTGGTCAACAGCAGGCCTGAAACGCTCAATATCAGGCAGATGCTCGATTGCTTCATCGACCATCGTAAAATAGTCATCAGTAGGAGAACCAGATTCCTGCTGAAAAGATGCCAAAACAGGGCCCACATTCTCGAAGGCCTCATCCTTGCCGTCAGCGACATTGACGAAATTATCGAGTTGATTAAGGGATCGCCCGATGCCCCGACCGCAAAGCTGAACCTGATGAAGAAGCCTTTGCGCCTGGCGGAACTGGCAACGCTCAAGAAGATCCTGCCCGAGTCATTCATCAGGGAGAAAAGTAAAGGCGAGCATTTTCTCACCGGCCCGCAGGCCGATGCCATCTTGACAATGCAGTTGCAGAAGCTCACCGGCCTTGAGATTGAAAAGCTGGCCAAAGAGTATGCAGACCTGATCGAGCAGATAGAGGGCTACGAGGCGATTCTGGCCAGCGAGGCAATTCTGCTGGACATCATCCGCGAAGACATCTGCGAGATTAAGGAAAAATACAGCGACGCCCGACGGACGCAAATCACCGCCGCGGCCGATCAGTTCGACATCGAAGATTTGATTGCTGACGAAGAGGTGATCGTCACGATAAGCCACACCGGCTACGTTAAGCGGATGCCGATAGATACGTACCGCAAGCAGGCAAGAGGCGGCAGAGGAATCATCGGCTCGGACACAAAGGAAGGCGATTTCATAGAGCATCTCTTTGTGGCTTCGACGCACGAATATCTGTTGATCTTCACGAATCGCGGCAAGTGCTACTGGCTCAAGGTCTATGACGTCCCGAGCTTGTCGAGGCAGAGCAGGGGCAGAAACATCGTCAACCTGCTGAGCTTGGGTAACCAGCAAGTCGCATCGATAATCAATGTCAGCAGTTTTGAAGACGAAGGGCAGCAGCAGCGGCAGTTGGTGATGGCTACCAGGAACGGTATTGTCAAAAAGACACATCTCTCCGCTTACGGTAACCCAAGAGCTTCGGGCGTCATTGCGATCAATTTGGACGCCAACGATGATTTGATCGGCGTGGCGCTGACAACAGGCAAAGACGATATCATGCTCGGCACCCGTGACGGAATGACGATCCGCTTCGAGGAAAGCCAGGCTCGCTCGATGGGCCGTGTATCGAGAGGCGTTATCGGCATAAAGCTGCGGGGCGGCGACGCGGTGGTCGATATGGTGATAGTCGAGGAGAAGGCTGCTCTGCTCACAGTCTGCGAAAACGGGTACGGCAAGCGAACCGGTCTCGATAATTACCGCTCGCAGGCCCGGGGCGGACTGGGCCTGAGGAACATAAAAACGACCGAGCGCAACGGCAAAGTGGTCGCGCTCAAAGCGGTCCACAGCAAGGACGACCTGATGATGATAACCGCAAACGGGATAATCATCCGCACCGGGCTGGATCAGATCCGCTCGATCGGCAGGAACACGCAGGGCGTGTGTCTGATAAAGCTTAAAGAAGGTGACAAGCTCGTCGCCGCCGAGAAGATTATCTCCGAGAGCGAGAGCGATCCGAAAGACAAAGCGGACAACCCTCGCAAGCCGCAAGCCAGGAACGGTAACGACAGGGCAAGTGAATCGTGAGTCGTAGCGCACACGAGCTGATTTATGTAATTGCCGGCAAGGACGAATCGCTTGTCGGGGCAAAGCGCCGACAGCTCCTCGATGAGCTGCTGGAGCCATCTCAAAGGACCACCGGACTTTTCGACACCGAGGCAGGGTCCGTCTCGGCCTCGGAGGTTCTGGATGATCTGCGGACCGCGCCGTTCCTTACCGACAAGCGGGTCGTCCTTGTCAGAGACGCCGACGATTTCGTGTCCAGGAACCGTCCCTTGCTCGAAAGATATTTCGACAATCCATGCCCCACCGGAAGACTGATATTGGTCGTAAGGACCTGGAACAGCAGCACCAAATTAGCCAAGAAGCTCCCGAAGGTAGGCAAGCTGATCAGCGTCGTCCAGCCTTCGCGCAGAGAGCTGCCGCAACGTGTGATAGATTATGCAAATGACGCGCACGACAAAAGAATCGCCTACACGGCGGCGCTGCTGCTGATAGAGCTGACCGGCGATGACCTGACGCGGCTCTACAGCGAAATCGACAAACTGGCTCTGTACGCAGATACAGACAAGGTCATAGCGCCGAAACATATAGAAGCTCTGATCGGCCATAATCGCCTGTTCAATGCCTTCGCCGTAATTGATGCGGTTATCGCAAGCAATCCGGGAGTGGCGGTGGAGCGTCTCAGAGGCATGTTCGTGCAGGACAAGTCGGCCGAATACACAGTAGTGGGCGCCTTCGCATTTCATTTCAGGCGGATGTTCAACGCCAAGGTGCTGCTCGACAAAGGGACGCCGCGCAAGCAAATCGAGGGCAGACTTCGAATATGGGGCGACACGAACGGTTTTTTTGCACAACTTCGCCAAAGGAGCCTCAAGCAGATCGGCCAATACCTTCAGCAATTGGCCGAAACCGACTACGCAGTAAAAACCGGCCGGGCAAAGGCGAAAGTTGCAATGGAACAATTGGTGTTGAAACTTGCCGCTGGATAGACACGTCGAGATGAACGCAGAGATGTGATTTGGACCAATACTGGTTACAAAGGCCACGCCAGTCGCAGAGCCTGCCCCGTTCGACAAGCTCAGGGCAGGCTCTGAGCGAAGCCGAACGGGCTCGGTGGCATATCCTTTGACGACCCTTCACTCGCTGCTCGGCTTTGTCAGAAGACTCCGTCGTCGGCCCGAGAGCGAGCGGTTTTTCGTCTGGCAAGGACGGCGAAGCAGGCGATATTGGCTGTATCGTCGATGGAGCCGGACGCCGTCCAGATGAGAAACAAGCCGCTCGAAGCCAGATCGAGTTTTCTGACACAGCCTAGGGTAAATCGCTAGTGATGCCCTATTTCTTTGCCTTGCCCATGGCATATGAAGGGCAAGGAAAAGAAATGCCCTTTAATGGGTGAGTTGTTTTTTAAGCCAAGAATCCAAACAGCCACAATGGCACTCTCTGATCCTGGCCTGTCTCAATATCATCAGCGGCGATATAGGCATTGTCTATGCCTGCAATCCGGCAGTGGTCCTCTGATAACGATCAAACGATTGTTCCACCTGATTTGATCCTCAATCCCACGCGTATGTGGTGTTCCCAATTGGTCAATGAGCCTGTTATGTACTTCAATGAGCTTATTCATAGCAATATGCCAAGTAATGTTATCTACAGATATCATTATATCGACATTTTGCAAACAGCACATAACAATTCTTGTGGAAGAATGTAAACTTATCAAGACAAAAATGGAGGGGAGATGCACTAAGTGATTAGCAGTTCACAGTTCGGCGCTCGGTATAAAGTAAAAAGCGAATCCCAAACGCCGAAAAGTGAGCATAGCGAACGAGCGAATAGCGAAAGACACGAACGGTTTTTTTGCACAACTTCGCCAAAGGAGCCTGAAACAGATCGGCCAATACCTCCGGCAATTGGCCGAAACCGACTACGCAATAAAAACCGGCCGGGCAAAAGCGAAAGTTGGGCCTGGTTCAGTTTCGCCAGGGATAGGGTAACACTTGTACAAGCTGTTACATAAAACATACTTGATGTAACCATCGACAATACAAGGCGTTACGAATATTTGGAGTGAGTAGCATCTCCAGAAAAGTGTTACCCTGGTTTGAACCAGGCCGAAAGTTGCAATGGAACAATTGGTGTTACGGTTGAGCGCCAGCTAAAACGACAAGTTCTCGCTCTCCTTTTTCTTGAATGCGCAATTGCCAAAAACATGAAAGACCGTCGCGACAGAATGAAACTGCACTATGATGCCGTTGGACGTATCTTCTTAGAGGACTGGGATCCCATCGGAGTCGACGATGTGCCTGAGGCACAGGGTGAATATGATTCCTATGTGCCCGGCGTTTGCGAATTATTGACCCCTTGTACCCTGTCTGTAAAGGATTGTGAATAAATGGTTTATACTTGCAAAATAAAGACTGCTGGCCGAGACGCAACCGAGCGCCAGACGTGCGCATCTGTTGCAGATTCTGTTGCAAATCGTAGGCTCAGGTTAATCCATAACTGAAATATGAACTCCGCCAATGGGCAATGGCCCTTTGTACGATTGGTTGCAGGCCTTCGTGTGTGAGAATTCCCGAACCACTCCGACCGTGACTGACTACATGAGAAGCCGATAACGGCTAGCCGGGAAGCGCCGCCGTGATGGCTGCATTCGCCTCATCGATCAATGGTTGCCCTTGGTCGAGCGTGAGTGTCTCGTCGTCGATCAGATCCTGAATACGATCGATGAAATCATTCAATTTCTTGATAGCCTGCGTGGTCTTGTCATTGCCCAAATCTCTGATTGCCTGGTCCAAGAAATTCAGCGGCGGATTAGCGCCACCGTTGTTGAGAACTCCCGCATCATTCAAAACAACTATCATGTCAATTATCTGATCGACCTGCTCCTCAGCGGAAAGGACCGTGACTGTAAATGTAGCCTCAACCGTCAAACCGCCTTTGTCAGTGACCAATACCGTAATCTCGGCGCTTCCATTGCTATCGGGCGCATAGTCGAGCGTGAGTGTGCCAGTGCCGGCGTCGATGCTCGCTGAGGTAAACAGATTTGGATTGCTATTGGACTGGATCGTGTAAGTCAGATCTGCGCCGAGATCCTCGACATCATCGAAGGCAGCGAAGAGATCAATAACAGTGTCGAGTGCGTCTTCCGCCACCTCAACATCGCTGATTCCCGTTGTTGTCGGCGCATCGTTGACTGTTATCTCGATAGTTTCCTCATCCGTAGCCGCGCCGTCGCTGACTGTGATCGTGGCGTTGTAGGTCGACCCACCTTGCGATTCCGTCGGCGTCCAGAAAAACTCGCCAGTGGAAGCATTGATCGACATGCCCAACGCGATCGATCCCGCGTCCAGGCTAAAGGTCAAGGTGTCGGCTGGGAGGTCCTGGTCGCTGGCCGTGGCCGTCAACGTGAGTGTCGCCTGCTCGTTGATGCTCTGGTTGCCGATGGCATCCAGCACCGGGGCCACGTTGACCTCGTTGACTGTAATGGTAATCGTCTCCGAGACGCTCAGGCTCGGCGTGCCGCCGTCTGTCACCGTAATGGTGGCGTTGTATATGGTCCCACCTTGCGCCTCTGTGGGTGTCCAGGAAAACTCGCCAGTGGAAGCGTCGATCGTCATCCCGGCGTCCAACGAGGCCTGGTCCAGGCTAAATGTCAAGATGTCGGCCGGGAGATCCTGATCGCTGGCCGTGGCCGTGAATGTGAGCGTCGCCTGCTCGTTGATGCTCTGGTTGCCGATGGCGTCCAGCACCGGGGCCACGTTGACCTCGGCGACCGCTATCTCGATAGTTTCCTCGTCCGTAGCCGCACCGTCGCTGACTGTGATCGTGGCGTTGTAGGACGAACCACCCTGTAATTCCGTGGTCGTCCAGGAAAACTCGCCGGTAGAAGCGTTGATCGACATACCCAGCCTAATCGACGCCTCGTCCAGGCCAAAGGTCAAGGTGTCGGCCGGGAGGTCCTGGTCGCTGGCAATGGCCGTGAACGTGAGCGTCTCCTGCTCGTTCACACTCTTTGGCCCAATCGCACCCAGAACCGGGGCTCGATTCACCTCATTCACCGTCAACGTGAACGTCTCCGAATCGCTCAGGGGCGGGGTTCCATTATCAGTGACCGTCACCGTCAGGCTGTAACTGCCCGAATCCGTGAAGCTCGGACTCACGTCGATACTGCCCGTACCGTCGCCGTTGTCCGTCAACGTCGCAAACGCCGGCAGGCCGACCACGCTGAAACCTAAAGTGTCGCCCGAATCCGCGTCCGTCGCCGAAAGCGAGATCGAAAGCGACCCACCCTCGTCCACGCTCTTCCCACCGATCGCACCCAGAACCGGGGCTCGATTCACCTCATTCACCGTCAACGTGAACGTCTCCGAATCGCTCAGGGGCGGGGTTCCATCATCAGTGACCGTCACCGTCAGACTGTAACTGCCCGAATCCGTGAAGCTCGGACTCACGTCGATACTGCCCGTACCGTCGCCGTTGTCAGTTACCGAGGCAAAGGCAGGAAGTCCGGCTACACCGAAACTCAACAGGTCGCCGGCGTCTGCGTCGCTGGCAGACAGTGCGATCAAAAGCGATGCGCCTTCATCCACGCTCTGGCTGCCAATCGCTGCCAGCGCCGGAGCACGATTAACCTCGTTGACCGTCAGCGTGATCGTCTCTGAGTCGCTCAGGGTCGGTGCGCCATTATCCGTGACCGACACTGTCAGTGTGTAACTGCCCGATTCCGTGAAGCTCGGACTCACGTCGATACTGCCCGTACCGTCGCCGTTGTCTGTCAGGGATGCAAAGCTCGGAAGACCGGCTACACCGAAACTCAACAGGTCGCCAGCATCAGCGTCGCTGGCAGACAGCGCGATCAAAAGTGATGCGCCTTCATCCACGCTCTGGCTGCCAATCGCTGCCAGCACCGGGGCATCGTTCACGGCTATGACCGTGAAGGTGGCAGCATCTTCATCAAA
Source organism: Phycisphaerae bacterium (assembly GCA_016782865.1). Classification (GTDB taxonomy): domain Bacteria; phylum Planctomycetota; class Phycisphaerae; order Sedimentisphaerales; family Anaerobacaceae; genus SG8-4. The sequence continues at coordinate 18,632 of JADHXR010000015.1, read as the reverse complement.
CAGTGCCCCTGGATCTGTGGCGGTAAAGGTAATGGTCTCAGAACCGTTCCAGTTCTCATTTGGAATAGCAATGGTGGCCACACGGCTGGCATTAATACTGACCGTCAGATCTGTGTTGCCGTTGTAAGTCCAGGTCATCTCGCTGTCAGTATTGTCCACATCACTGACATAATCCTCCAGGCTGATGGTTGCTAAGGTCGAGCCCTCAGCGATGGTCTGATCCGGAATATCGGTAACAACCGGAGCATCGTTCACCGGATCCACTGCGACGCTCACCGTGGCCTGGTCGCATAGCCCTTCCGTGTCGCAGATCCGGTAGTCGAAGCTGTCCATGCCGCTGAAGTCCGCAGCCGACGTGTAGGTGAACGTGCCATCCCCGTGGTTGACCACGGTACCATTTGACGGACCAGAGACAACGGTGGCGGTGGTCGGATCCAGGTTGCCGTCCGCGTCGGCGTCGTTGGCCAGCACGTTAATCACGACGGCCGTATCCTCGTTGGTGGATGTGCTGTCATCCACTGCAATCGGCGCGGTATTGGTATCCTTGGTAACGGTATCAGTAACCGCCGTCGCGGAATTGCCGGCAGCATCCGTAAGCACGAGCGAAAGTGTCAAAGGACCATCAGTAAGGCTGGAAACATCCTGGACGATGGTAATCGGACTCGAGCCGTCGGTCGTGCCGCTGCCAGACACCTGGCCCGAAAGGCTGTCGCTAATGGTCCATATGTAGCTGGCCGAGTTTTCGGCATTCAATAGATTAAAGGTCAGTGCCGTTTGGTTAGCGCTGTTGACCAACTCCGTGGTAAATTCCACGCTGTAGCCGCTGGTCTCCACGATCAACTGACCAGCAGTAGAAGCTCCCGCGAAGAGTAGTTCATGTACGCCCGTCTGCCCAACTCGGGAGAGCGTTTGGACTGCACCGCCGATGGAGAAAAAGCCACCGCCAGCGGTCGCCAGATCGGCGATCCCAGCCGCGTTAAGGGGGAACGAAACAGTACCGCTTACCGTTGACAGTAATGTGAACTGGCCATAGCTTGTTCCCGCCCCCAAATCGTCAAAGATCGTCGGATTGACTCCCGAGACGATGTTCAGGGTTGCTGCGTCCGTTGATACATCAAAAAGTCCAAGCGTCTCGGACGGATCCGGTGTGAGGTAGTTCCCCGCTACCAGGTCCAGCGTAGCCGACGTAATCGATTCGCTAGATGCACTCAAAGAAGAAAGGTCAAACGTAAAAAAGTTCCTTAGTTCGGCGCCGTCCTGCGAGTGCACGCCAACAGCATAGGAAACATTGCTATCGTTGTTGGGCCGGACGTCACTCCACCAACCATGGTTTTTGGTCAAAGGCGAGCCAAACAGGCTGTCCGCTGTACTGAAGACGAACGTATCGGTGTTTACGGCCGGCGCCACCGTGTCTTTGGTAACAGTATCAGTGACCGCCGTCGCGGAATTGCCGGCAGCATCCGTAAGCACGAGCGAAAGCGTCAAAGGACCATCAGCAAGGCTGGAAACATCCTGGACGATGGTAATCGGACTCGATCCGTCGGCCGTGCCGCTGCCAGACACCTGGCCCGAAAGACTGTCGCTAATCGTCCACGCGTAGCTGGCCGAGTTTTCGGCGTCCAGCAAATGGAAGCTGGCCGATGTCTCGTTGAGGCCGTTGATGGGATCCGTGACAAACTCCACGCTGTGGCCCGATGGTGCTTCCGTGTCTTCCACAACTGGTGCTGCATTGACAGTAATCGAAAAGGTCTGGTCGGCAGAGGTGTCATCGCCACCATTGGCCGTTCCGCCGGAGTCGGTTACTGAGACGGTCATCGTCACTATTCCAGTGGCGGCCGGCGCGAGCGTATAGCTCAGTTGGCCATTGGTATCGATAGCCGGCTGCACTGCAAACAGTCCGTTATTGTCGTTGGACACATTGTAGGCAAACGTTTGGCTGGCCTCGTCTGGCCCGCCACCGGCTGAGGCGCTGGCGAAGTCCGCCACCGTGTGCGGCCCCGAGTCTTTCAACACGTTCTGATCACCCAGCGTGTTGAATGAAGGCTCGTCGTTCACCGCATCGACCGTGATAGTAACCGTCGCGGTATCGCATAGCCCTTCCGTGTCGCAGACCTCATAAATGAATGAGTCGGTTCCGTTGAAATCCGGACTGGGGCTGTAAGTGACTTCACCAGTGATCGGGTTGACCGATGTGCTGCCACTGCTCGGCCCGCTTGTGACCGTCACTGTCGTTGGGTCCAGGTTCCCGTCCGCGTCGGTGTCCGGACCATTCACATTATCGGCCAGGACATCGATAACCAAAGAAGAGTCTTCGTCGCAGCCAACATCGTCATCCTGAGCCACCGGTGGTTGGTTGCTAATACACGTTAACCCAAAGAGGTATGCGGCCCCGGACTGGCTGGCCACGTCATCGTCCTGTGGTGTACCGACTGCGATCGTATCGTTGTCCATGGACACGGACCAGCCAAAGAAGTCACCGGCAGCGCCGTCACTTGCAGTTAGTTTGGAGTGTTCGGTCCAAGAACCGCCCACCTTCGCAAAGACGTAGGCGGAACCCGACGCGCTGCCATTGTCATCATCATCAAAGGCGCCGGCTACAATAGTATCATTGGAGAGCGATACACTAAATCCGAAATTGTCGCCTGCTGCCGCGTCGCTGGCCGTGAGTTTTGCTTGTTGACTCCAAGTGACACCAGTTCGCTGATAGACGTAAACCGATCCACTGCCGTCGTCTCTATATGCTCCAATCGTAACGGTGTCACCGTCGAGGGAAACCGAATTGCCGAACAAATCGTTGGCCGTACCATCGATAGCAGTCAGCTTGGCTTGCTGTGTCCAAGTCGATCCGTCACGTTCGAATACATAGGCTGCACCAGAAGCACTCGCGTGTCTCGCGGCTCCTGCCACAATCGTATCTCCGTCTATGGAAAGGCTAATACCGAAGAAATCGCCGACTGCCCCGTCGCTGGGAACGAGTTTCGCCTGCTGGGTCCAGGTGGCGCCGGATCGTTGAAATACATAGGCAGTCCCCGTCAGAGAGCCATCATGCTCATCGCTGGTGGCAGACACAACAACGGTGTCGCCGTTAATTGCCACGGCGTTGCCAAAGCTATCACCGTTATCGCCGTCGGCGGCTGTCAACTTCGCCTGTTCAGTCCAAGCATTCCCGATCCGCTGGAAGATATACGCGGATCCCGAACTGGGTCCGAGATCGTCGTCATCCTGCGCGCCCACGACGATAGTATCACCGTCAATCGCAACTGCCTTGCCGAAACGATCGACCGGCGCGAGATCGCTGGAGACGAGTTTCGTCTGTTCGATCCAAGTTGTTCCAATACGCTGGTAGACATAGGCTGCGCCCGAGTCGCTTCCAACTCCGGCGGCATCTTGAAAAACGCTTCCCACCACAAGTGTGTTGCCGCTGACCGATACCGATCGTCCCATGACATCTAGTGCCGCACCATCACTGGCCGTGACTTTGTCTTGTTCTGTCCAGGCAAATGAACTGCAGACATTGATGTCGAAGGTCTGGTCGGCAGAGGTGTCATCGCCACCGTTGGCCGTTCCGCCGGAGTCGGTTACTGAGACGGTCATCGTCACTGTTCCAGTGGCGGCCGGCGCGAGCGTATAGCTCAGTTGGCCACTAGCGTCGATGGCCGGCTGCACGGCAAACAGCCCGTTGTTGTCGTTGGAAACGTTGTAGGTAAACGTCTGGCTAACCTCGTCCGCGCCGCCACCGGCTGAGGCACTGGCGAAGCCCGCCACTGTGTGCAGCCCCGAGTCTTTCAACACGTTGTGATCGCCCAGTATACTGAACGAAGGCTCGTCGTTGACCGCGTTAACCGTGATGGTCACTATCGCAGTGTCGCATAATCCTTCCGTGTCGCAGACCTCATAGTCAAACGAATCAGAGCCATTGAAGTCCTCGGCCGGAGTATAGGTCACTTCACCGGTGACCGGATCAACTGTTATCGTTCCGTGACTGGGCATACTGGTCACGACCACCGTGGTTGCATCCAGGTTCCCTTCATTATCGTAGTCGTTGGCCAGCACGTTAATCACGATGGCCACATCCTCATTTGTGGACACACTATCGTTCACGGCAACGGGAGCGGGATCGGGCAACTCTGGCCCTTCAAAGGCCCCAATATCAATAATGGCGACACCGTCGAGGTTGCCATCTGCAATCCTGGGATACCCGAATCCCCGCTGGTCGGTGGCAGGGGCATCCGTGTCGTTACCCGCATCGATGGCCGGGCTTCCCGGAAGAAGCTCATGTGTCAACGTAAACCCGCCGTTGTCCTGAAGGGGACCCACAAGTGGATCAATGGGCGAACCAGCAGTACCAACCAGATCGCCGGCACTGGGCGTGAACGCGAAGTCGCTGTTGTTGCCAATCAGGTTGTTGCCAAGGGAGTTGATGGTTCCGGTGTTATACCCTTCAGGACCGTCAGTCGCCGTGTTGTTAGCCACAATCGTATTGCGGAAGTCCAGTGTGACCGTGTTGGCAATACCACCGCCGCGGTCAGCGGAATTGTCAACTATAGTGCTGTTTGCCAGTGTCGCTGTACTGTTGTCATCGTTGTAGATGCCACCGCCGTTCCGGTTGGCAGCATTCCCCGACAACGTGCTATTCGTGACAGTCAAATGGGCGTTACGGCCGTTGTAGATACCGCCGCCGTCCAAGCTAGTCGCAGTGTTTCCCGATAGCGTGCTGTTAGCAATGTTTACCGTGGCGTAATCGTTATGGATGCCGCCGCCGGTCCAGTTCGCCGTGTTCTGCGACAGCGTGCAGTTCTCGACGGTCACTGTATCCAAGTCGTTGAAGATCGCGCCGCCCTGGTTCGCAGTATTTGCCGTGAGCACAGTGTTCGTAACGGTTACCGTGCCGGCGCTGTAGAAGCCGCCGCCGCGGTCTGCCGTGTTTCCCGACATCGTGCTGTTGGTGACGCTCACCGTGCCAAAGTAGTCGTCGATAGCACCACCCTCGCTTACTGCGGTATTCCCCAGGAACGTACAGTCTATTACAGTCAACGTAGCACTGGACTGGTTTTCTATCCCGCCGCCGGCAAGCGTGGCCGTATTCCCCGACAAAGTGCTGCCAGTCACTGTCGCTATGCTGCCAGTCGCGTTGCAGATGGCGCCGCCCCACTTTGCCGCATTCCCCGACAGGGTGCTGTTGGTAACAACTAACGGATTGTCATTGTAGTATTCGTTGTAGATACCTCCGCCGTAGGTGCCTGCCGTGTTATTAGTCAGAGTGCTCTCAGTGACAGTCAGCCAACTCGAGCGGTTGGTGAAAATCCCTCCAGCCTTGTTAGTTACTGAATTATCGGAGAGGATGGTCCCGGTTAAAGTCACCGTCCCGTAAGAATTGTAGATACCACCGCCATTGTCTGCGGTATTCGATGAAATAGTGCAGTCGGTTACAGTCACCGTCCCATTAGAATTGTAGATACCGCCGCCAGCGGGTCCGCTATTCGCTGAGACGATACAGTCCGTCACAGTCAGCGTACCGGAATTGTAGATACCACTCCCGGTAAACGACTCAATCCGGAGTGCCCGTACTTCATTGCCAGCCGAGGTGACCCTCAGTCCAGAAGAACTGCCGGTTCCCGGGCCGCTCAGCACCACAACCGGTGTGCCCGGATAACCTGGGGCCGTCGTCCCATCGATGGTCGTGCCGCCGGAGGCGTCGCTGAGGTCTGGCAGTTGGGTCAGAACGTTGATCGTGCCAGCCACGCCGAACTCTATGGTGTCCGGTCCGGGGTGGGCGTTGGCATTCTCGATTGCCCAGCGAAGCGACCCGTCGCCACTGTCGTTAAGGTTCCTGACGTATAGCATGTGGGTAATCGTCACTGTGGCGACATTGCTGTCGTCGCTGCCATCATTCGCCTTGTAGATGAAGCTGTCGATGCCGCCAAAGTTGGCTCCTGGTGTGTATGTAAACGAGCCATCACTGTTCAGGGTTACTGCACCGTCCGCGGGGGGATCGACCAGAACAGCCTGGAGCGGGTCACCTTCAGCATCGGTATCGTTACCCAGCACACCGGGCGCGGCTACCGTGAGAGCGGACCCGTACAACGCATAAGCGTCATCGGCTGCCACGGGTGGATCGTTCGTCGGGGTGACTGTGATCGTCACCGTGGCGGTATCATTGCTGCCCGCTGTCCCATCATTGATCGTGTAGAGGAAGGTTTCGGCGCCGAAAAAGTCAGCCGCCGGGGCATAATCGATGCTCGTGCCGCCCACTATCGTGATCGTGCCGCCAGCCGAACCTGGACCGGCCACTGTGATTGTTAGCGTCTCGCCACTGTCTGGAAGTATCGAGTCATTGGCCCGTACCTCCAGGTTGGTCGTCCCGCTGTCTTCGGCCACGGTGAAGCTGTCATCGTTGGCCGTGGGGAGATCGTTCGTCGGGGTGACTGTGATAGTCACCATGGCGGTATCATTGCTGCCCGCCATGCCATCATTGATCGTGTAGAGGAACGTCTCGGTGCCGAAGAAGTCCGGCGCGGGTGCATAGTCGATGCTCATGCCCCCCACGATCGTGATCGTCCCACCGGCTGAGCCTGGACCAGCCGCCGTGATCGTTAGCGTCTCACCGCTGTCTGGAAGGATCGAGTCGTTGGCCCGCACGTCCAGGTTCGTGGTGCCGCTGTCTTCGGCCACCGTCAAGCTGTCGGCGTTGGCTGTCGGCGCATCGTTTACTGCCGTGACCATGAAGCCAGCAGCATCTTCATCAAACAGTGCCCCTGGATCAGTGGGCCTGAAGGTGATGGTCTCAAAGCCGTTCCAGTCAACGTCAGGGATCGTGATCGTGGCCACACGGGCTGCGTCAATACTGACCGTGAGCTCTGTATTGCCGCTGTAAGTCCAGGTCATCTCCGCATCGGTGTTGTCCACATCGCTCACATAATCATCCAGGTTGATCGTTGCGAAGGTCGAGCCCTCAGCGATGGTCTGATCGGGGATGTCGGACACCACCGGCGGACTGTTGACACTTAAAATATAACTATAAACACTGAAGCCATTTGTGCCGGCGAATACCGCGTGGTCGGTGGCGAAGTCCGGGGATATGGATATCGTGGGAGAAGCAGACCCCAAATTGGTCGGTAACCCTGAATTCATCGTGGTCCAGCTTGCCCCACCGTCTGTGCTGTTGTAGACCCCATAGCCGGGCCCGCCGCCGTGGGGGCTGCCCGAGCCTGTTCCGATAAAGACTGTATAGTCGGCTGCATAGTTCGGAGATATGGCAATAGAATGTATAGTCGTGTTGGTCATGCCTATATTGACCCAACTTGACCCGCCATCCGTGGTCTTGAAGACCCCGTCTTGAGTTGTTCCGGCAAAGACCGTCTGGTCCGCGGCGTAGTTCGAGGATACGGCAAGAGAGCTTATTGAGCTTGAGCTGGATTTAACTCCAGTCCAGCTTGCCCCCCCATCAGTGGTCTTGAAAACCACGCTACCTGCCCCAGCATAAACCGTCTGGTCCGAGGCATAGTTCGGGGAGATGGCAAGAGAAAACACAACACTTGACCCTGTCAAGACTTCTGTCCAGCTTGCTCCGCCATCAGTGGTCTTGCATACCGCTCTTCCATAATACAGCCCGGCAAAAACCGTCCGGTCCGTCGCATAGTCCGGGGAGATGGCAAGAGAGCTTATTACAGTATTAGTGATACCCGCATTGACTGCCGCCCAGTTTGACCCGCCGTCCGTGGTCTTGTAGACTCCGCCGCCCCAACTACCGGCAAAAACTGTCGAGTCCGCCCCATAGTCCGGGGAGATGGCAAGAGAATAGATGTTGAAATCTGATATACCTGAGCTGACAGATGCCCAACTGGCCCCGCCGTCCGTGGTCCTATGGACCCCGTTGTCATAACTCCCAGCAAATATGGTTTTATCATTCGCGTAGCCGGGATGCATGACAAGGGAACTGATAGAGGCACTGGATATGCCTGTGTTGTTTGCAGCCCAGCTTGATCCGCCACTGGTAGTCTTGAACACACCTCCGGCACGTAATCCGGCAAATACGGTCTGGTCAGTCACATAGTCCGGGGATATGGCAAGAGACCGAATATTAAGAGGTGTATTGGATATGCCCGAGTTGACCGCCGTCCAGCTCATCCCTTCATCTGTGGTCTTGTAAAGCCCAAGACTTTCCGTACCGGCGTAGACCGTCTGGTCTGTGGTGTAGTCAGGGGAAGTGGCAAGAGAAGTGATGCCATAGATACCGGAACTAACTGATGTCCAGCTCGACCCGCTGTCCGTAGTCTTGTAGATCGCACTGTAGGATCCGGCGTAAACCGTCTGGTCCGAGGAGAAATCCGGCGATATGGTTAGTGCGTAGATGCGTGAATCGGAAAGGCCTGAGTTGACGGCAGCCCAGCTTGCGCCGCCGTTGGCGCTCTTGTAGATTCCTCCGGAATTCCAGCCGCCAACGTACACAGTTTGGTCATTCGCATAACTCGGTGAGATAGCAAGATAACACATGTAGTATGTATTGGAAATGCCTGAGTTCACTGCCGCCCAGTTTGTCCCGCCGTCGATACTCTTGTAGACCCCACTAGAGGTCCCGGCAAATATTGTCTGGTCTGTGGCATAATTCGGAGATATCGCAATAGACCGTATATCTATAGAAGGCAAAACATGAGTCCAGCTTGCCCCGTCGTCTGTGGTTTTGTATACTCCCCTACTGTTAACCCCTGCAAATAGCGTGTTGTCAGTCGAGTAGTTCGGGGACACGGCAAGGGCAAGAGTTAAATCGCTGGTATTTGTCTGCGTCATTGCTGTCCAGTTATCCCCGCCATCCGTGGTCTTGTAGACCATTCCACTAGGACCCCCGGCGTACGCCGTATGGTCTGTGGCGTAGTCCGGGGAGACCGCCAAAGCAGGGATATATCCTCCATGAGGCCCGATCGATGTCCACTCGTTCGTCCCTGGCACGAGGATGGAATCGTATCCGTCCGCATTGAGCCTGAGGTCCGCCTCAATCGAGCCGGTTTGGTATTCCAGCACCCAGTCGCCGCCGAACACCGCTGCGCCAGTGGGATCGGTCGAGGCCGCTATGTCCGCCCCGGCGAGTTCGGCAATCGCATCCACCAACTCAATGCCTGCATCCCCCTGGGCAACGGCGCAGCCATAAAGAAGGATATCACCATTTAGAGTGATCGCATCACCCCAGGTCTGGAGCGATTGCGTATACTTCTTCAGCGAAGCGGAGTCGAGCACACTAGGGCCTATGAACACTTGCCCGGGCGCTCCATGAGAGATGACATGGATAGCCGCTATGCCCGTGCGTCCAGCGAGACTCTCAGCGATCTGGTGAACCCCATCCTGCTCAGTATCCAGGATGATCACCTCTGCACCGGGGTGGTCGATGTTAGTCAGGCTAGTGTGGTCTTCTACTGCAGGATCAACGAATACGATCTCAGGCGCTGTAGATTCGCTGATCTCAGAGGCGAGCACGCCTGTTGTATCAGCCATTTGCGATTGCAAGTAGGCTATAATGTCGTCGATCATGCCACATATGCCCTGCTGAGCAATGGGATCTATTATCCAGTCGTTGTTCGGATTACCATCAACCGTGCCATCCGCCTTGGCTCGAATATCGTGCAGGAGTTTGTCTATGGCCTCCTGATGCTCTCCAGCCTCAATCAGTCCAACCACTTCTGTCAGCTTTTCATGAAGGGCATTTTTGCGCTGGTCTGGGTTGTTTTTGAAAGCTACATCTGGTAGGTTTTGTATGTCTTGATCGAGCACTCCGGTTGCCTCTTTAGCGCTCTGAACCGTCACATGCCAAGACCCGCTAATTCCTGCCCCGCCGTCATCATCAGCAACGGTCAAAGTCATAGCGTACGTCCCGGGCGCGGAGTAGACATGCTCGATAACGGATCGCCTTGCAGCATGCGGCTGCTCGTGTTCCTCAGTGATATCTCCAGGCTCTACATTGCCATCCCCGAAATCCCAACTCGCGGTGTGGGTATCCGCCCAGCCGGGATCTGTGAAGCTGCCCGTGAATGTCAGCGTATGAACAAGCGGAAGGATGTAGTGCTCATTTGGCTGCGCTATGGATTCGATAGTGACAATTGGCACCACATTGTTCACCGTCACCGTAGTATCTGCCGTGCCCACACCTGTGTCGTCGTCCGTCACCATCACGATGATGGTGTAATCATCCGACGGTGTACCGCTTGGATTATCGTCCAGGTACCGGTGCGTCGCCGAGATACGCCAGTCGTTCTCGAGTTGGATGACGCCCGGCGCCCCGAGGATGCTCACCGTCCCGTCACCGGTATTCGTCACGTACGCCACGCTCCCGTCCGGTGCAAAGGCCACGTTCCGCGGTGCATTGCCCACGGGTATTGAATCCGTTATCGTGTGGCTCGCGGTATCGATTACCCACACGGCATTGTCCCTGCCATTGACGGCGTAAACCTGGTCAGAATCCGGCGAAGCAGCCATGCCGTATAGCATCGAGATGTCGCCCACGTTGATGCCGCGTCCCAAAATCGTCGTGTCGTTGGCTGCATCGATGACGCTGATATAGACATCGACCCAGTTGTTCACGTAAGCGTAACGTCCGTCCGGTGTAAATGCGATGCCGCGCGGCCCATCTCGAACAGTGGCGTATCCGCTGATCTCATCGGTCCCGGCGTCAATAACAACAACAGACCCGCTGTAGTAGCACGAGACATAGGCCTTGCTGCCGTCCGGAGCAAAGGCAACACCCCAAACAGGAGTGCGAAGCGGGCTGCCGTCCGGCAATACAAGCGGAATAGTCGCCAAAATGGTATCCGTGGCTGTGTCAATCACCGTCACCACGGGTTGTTCCTGCCCCCGATCCCCATTATCCACATACGCCTTGTCGCCGCTGGGCGAGACAGCTACGTCCATGGCTGCCTTCTCGAAGGAAATGGGCGTGGTCACCGCCAGGCTTGCGGTGTCAATCACACTCATCACGCCGCCCCGTCCTACGTACGCCTTGCTCCCATCGGGAGTGAAAGCCACGGGGCCGGCGCCCGGCAGGCTGATCGTGTCGGCAATCGTGTGACCAGCCGTCTCGATCACGCTGACCTTATCGCCGCCCGTGACATAAGCCACCTGGCCATCCGGCCGGAAAGCCACATCCGCAGCGCCACCCGTGTCGAGGATTGGCTGAGCTGTGAGCGTCTCAGTCTGACCATCGCCCCAGTCGACTGTGACCGTATGGGTGTCTAACCTCCCAGGATCGCTAAACAGACCCGTAAGAGTGACAACGCCGTTTTCGTCGATCTCGGGGGTAACCGACAACTCGCTGACCTCTGGCGCCACGTTGTTGACGTCGATCGTCGCCGTGTCGGTGTCACTTTCGCCATAGTCGTCAGTGACCTTCAATCCGATGGTGTACACTCCGTCGTCGTACCAGGTCATGTTGGTCATTACGTCGGTCGCGTCGTCGTATTCGCCGTCGTTGTCGAAGTCCCATTCGTAGGTCAGGGAAGCCGTCGTCTGATCCGGATCGGTGCTGCCCGAGCCGTCCAGGACGATGGAACTGCCTTCGTCCACCGTGTATGGCCCGCCGGCCTCTGCCACCGGCGGCTGGTTGGGCGGAGGGGTAAAGATGGCAAACGGGGACAGCGAAGTGACTTCCCCGTAGATCAGTTCGTTTTCGGTATCTACAAGAGTCGTGCAGTCCACCCATTGGCCATCTTCGTAGTGCAGTAGCCGCAGATCCTCGGCTGGGCCGGGGAAGGTGACACCGCTGTAGCTTATGCACACCTCAATCTGACCGGAATAGCTAGCTGTGGTCGTGATGTTGTAGTAGGAAGGTGGATCGCCCAGTTGGAAACCCGTGGGCGGTTCAGGGCCCTCCTGCGTGGTCACGACCGTGGTTCCGCCGAGCGTCTCCACAGTGTCAAATGTCATAACAACACCGGCCTCGGGCTCGCTGACTTCGACATTCTCTCCTGGTGGCGTGTCCGCCTCATCGGCCAGGTAGAAGTCGTCGAATGTCACAGTGCACAAATTCCCGAATGAGTGGGAGCTGACAATCAGGCCCACATCCTGAACCGCATTGGCGCTCTCTATGGTCGTCGCTGCGACCTTGATCCAGGGACCATCCGGGCCGATCATGCTGTAATAGCCGGTGAAGGTGGCTCCTCGTTTTTTGAGTCTTATCCAACTGGGGTAGTCCGACGTATTGTCGGGAGTACTCATGGAGGTATCAATATAGCCGTCACTGCCAGGCTCACTTTCGTCCATCCACCATTCACGAGTGAAAGTCCCCTGGATGATTTGAGGTTCCAACCAATTTTCATGTTGCCAGGCAACCTCTACATGATCACCGCCCCCGGCTTCCTTGTGCAGTGCTTCTATGTAATACGTCTGTCCTGCATCAAGGGTTATCAAAGCAGACTGCTGTTTCAAATCGGGGAACTTGTCATATTGGCCAAGATTCGTCCAATATGGCACTGACGCAATCAGGGTTGCATTAGCGGGATCATCATCTGTACTCAACCATAATTCTCCAGTGTCGTCACCTGCCATGAAGAAAGTGTAATCGCCTGACTCTTGCGGCTGTATGATTCCACTGATTCGCTGTCCATAGTAGTCCGCCCAGTCAATGGGGCCTTCGAAGGTTGTAATAACCTCAGAGCCATGCGGGGCATTGGGATAGTCAGGATGGCTCTGTAGCCCGGCAACGCTCATCCAGTCAGGTAATGGCGTTATCCACCATTCGCGCGTAAAATTCCCCTGGATGATTTGCGGCTCCTGCCAGGTGTCACATTGCCACGCAACTTCAAGGTGGTCACCACCCTGGGCTTCTTGATGCAGTGCTTCTATGTAATACGTCTGCCCGGCCTCGAGCCATATAGCAGCCGACTGCTGGTCGGGATACTTGCTGTAATCACCAGGATAGGACCAATTCGGTAATGACGCAATCAGGGCCACATTGGCCGGATCATCGTCCGTGCTCAACCCCAATAGCGCCTTGTCATCGCCTGCAATGAAAAATGTGTAGTTCCCTGACTCTGTCGGTTGTATGACCCCCCGAATACGCTGCCCATAGTTGTCACCCCAATACTCAGGCGTTGCAAAACTGGTAATGATTTCAGTGCCATGTGGCGAATCTGGGTAGTCGGGATGGTTTGTAAGTCTGGTGAGTGTATTGTTTACGAAATATGAGTATGCATCCCAGCGTAAGGTGTAACGGGTCGGCGTCATTGCCATAACGACGTATCCCACTGCATTTCCCGCCTGTGTCAGGTCATTCCGAACAACGAGGCCTGCAGTCGCCCAATCATGTGTGTGGTCCTGGCTCTCAACCTTAACCACTGCATCAAAATCCCCAAATGCCGATGTATACACGGTGCCATATTCGTCATTTGTCCGCCAAATATCAACACCGTTGGCCGTAATCTCCAATTTCCCGGATGCCTCGTCGAAGTATGCCTCTGTGGATGCAAAGGTGTCCCACTCCGGCGCCATCTGCGCATCCTCAAAATCATCTTCAAAGATACGGTCATCTGGCGGAGTATCTTGACAGTCATCCGGATCGCAGGTGGTCAATAGTGTAATGCCGGGATTGTTGGCCAAGATGACCGGAATCACATTGCAGCAGGAATCCGGACTCAAGGGATTCCCTTCAAGGTTCAACTCTACGAGCCCGAATAGGTTTGTGAGAGGAGAGATATCCATAATAGCATTATAGGATATGTTGACAACCTCTAAGTTAGGCATAGATCCCAGGGCTGTGACATCTGAGATGTCATTGTTTTCTGCCTGCAAAACTCTGAGGTTCGATAAGCCGCTTAATGGATTAAGGTCAGTGATCTGATTGTAGCGCAGAATAAGGTTCACCAGGCTGGTCACTCCGGAAAGCCCGGAGATGTCCGTGATCTGATTGTTTTCCAGATTAAGCTCCACTAAGTTGGGCATTCCAGATAGACCGGAGACGGTGGAGATCTGATTTTTGGCCAGCTTCAATTCCACCAGGCTGGTCATGCCGGAGAGGCCGGAAATGTCCGTGATCTGATTCTTCTCCAGATTCAGCTCCACTAGGTTGATCAGCCCTGAGAAGTCGCCGATGGTGCTGATCTGGTTGTCACTCAAGAAGAGCTCTTCCAAGTCGGTCAGGCCTGCCAACGGAGTAATATCACTGATCTGATTGCCTCCCAGCTCCAGAGACTGAAGATTGACCAACGAAGACAGCGGCCCGACGTTGCTGATTTGGTTGCCCCACAGACCGAGCCATTCAAGATTAGTCAGTCCTGCCAACGGAGTGATATCACTGATCTGATTGCCACCGAGCGTCAGTTCCGCCAAGTTCGCCATTCCAGAGAGTCCGGAGATGTCGGTGACCTGATTGTCTTGCAGGTTCAGTCCTGTCAAAGCAGTAAGTGCTGATAAGTCTGGGACAGCGGCGATTTCATTGCCCCACAGAGTGAGCCATTGAAGATTAGTCAGTCCTGCCAACGGAGTCATATCACTGATCAGATTTCCTCCCAGGTCCAGAGCCTGGAGATTGACCAACGGAGATAGCGGCACGATGTTGCTGATTTGATTGTCCCACATACTGAGCCATTCAAGAGTAGTCAGTCCTGCCAACGGAGTCATATCACTGATCTGATTGCCACCGAGCGCCAGTCCCGCCAAGTTGACCATTCCAGAGAGTCCGGAGATGTCGCTGATCTGATTGTATTCCAGGTTCAGCTCTGTCAAAGCAGTAAGTGCTGATAAGTCTGGGATAGCGGTGATTTCATTGCCCCAAATACTGAGCCATTGAAGATTAGTCAGTCCTGCCAACGGAGTCATATCACTGATCAGATTTCCTCCCAGGTCCAGAGACTGGAGATTGACCAACGGAGATAGCGGCCCGATGCTGCTGATTTGATTCTCCCACATACTGAGCCACTGAAGATTCGTCAGCCCGGATAACGGGCTGAGATCGCTTATCATATTCGACTGCAGCTCGAGCTCGGCCCAGCCACCGACAATTGCAGTCAACGGACTGATGTCGATGATCTGATTGTGGTCCAACTGCAATCTTCCTTCTTCCAAACCGGTCAATCCTGACAAGGGACCGATATCGATGACCTGATTGTATTGCAGTTGCAGCTCTTTCAGATTTGCCTTTCCTGACAACGACGAGATGTCGATGATGTCGTTCCAGCCCAGGTGCAGGTTGTCCAAATTCGTCATTCCTGACAACGCACCGATCTCAACGATCTGATTCGAGCCTACGTGCAGCAAGGTCAGGTTCGTCAATGGCGATAATGCACTGACATCAGTGATCTGGTTCTGAAACAGGTACAGAGTGGTCAGTCCAGTCACGCCTGACAGTGCACTGAGATCAGTGATCTTATTCTGGCCCAGGTGCAGATAGGTCAACCCCGTCAATGCTGACAATGCACTGATGTTGCTTACTTGATTACCCCTCAGATAGAGTTGCTCTAAGTTGCTGAGCCCTGCTACGCCGGAGAGGTCGGTGATCTGATTGTATTGTAGCCTTAGTTCCCGCAGGTTGGTCAATCCGGATAAGTCAGGGATGGTGCTGATCTGGTTACCTTGTAACCTCAGTTTCGTCAGGTTGACCAGCCCTGATAAGTCACCAATGGTGCTGATCTGATTATTTTGCAGCCTTAGTTCCACCAGGTTGATCATTGCCGATAGGCCGGAGATGTCGTCAATCAGATTGTTGTTCAATTCCAGCCTTTCCAAATTGGTCATTCCCGATAGTGTGGAAATGTCTGCGATCAGGTTGTTATTCAAGAAGAGCTCTTTCAAGTTGGTCAGACTCGCTAATGCCGAAACGTCCTGGATTTGATTGTTGCTTAAATCCAGCGACTTAAAGTTGTTTACCCCTATCAAGCCGGAGATATCGGTCAACTGGTTATCACGTAAATCCAGCTCTTTCAGACGTCCCAGTCCCGACAGATCAGGAATGACACTGATCTGGTTGTATCGTAGACGAAGCTGTTCCAGGTCGGACATATTTTGTACGACGCTGATGCTGCCAATCAGATTGTTCTCCAGATAAAGCCTCTGCAGCTTGGTCATGCCAATCAAAGCACCGATGTCACTGATTTGGTTTCCACCAAGTGAAAGCCGTTCCATGTTGACCGATGCGTTTAATGGGGAAATGTCGCTAAGCTGGCAGTCGATCAACTCCAGTCTGCGTAAATTAACCTTATTTGACAAAGCAGTGATAGATTGAATTTGGTTATATGTAGCATCGAACTCTTTGAGATTGTTCAATCCCGCGATGGCACTGATATCCGAGAGCTGATTGTCTTTTAGATATAGATACTCCAGAGACGTTAATCCAGTCAGGGCACTGATGTCCGAAATCTGATTGCCTTTCAGGTTGAGGTGAACCAGGTTATTGACTCCTGTTAGTATTGAAATATCAATGACCTCATTACCTGACGCATCCAGACGCCACAAGTTAGTGAAACCAGCCAGAAAAGGAAGGGTGTCAATCTGATTTCCGCTGACATCCAGTATCTCTAATTGTGGTAATCCATTCAGCACGGACATGTCACTAATCTGATTATTGCCCAAAGCAAGTTCCCGCAAGTTGGTTTTGCCGGCCAACGCACTGATATCCGTAATCTGATTGTCAATGAGTATTAAGACGGTTAGATCCGGCATGTCACTGATAGCGCTGATGCTAGAAACCTGGTTTTGCGGTATCTCCATTCTTCTTAGGTTTACGAGTCCAACCAAGTCGCTGATATCACTAATTGCATTTCGACTCATTACAAGTTCGACCAGACTTGTCGCATCTGCCAAAGGACTGACGTCGGTAATCTGATTGTTGTCAAGATACAGTTCTATCAAACTCGTTTTTCCCGCCAGCGCATCGATATTGCCAATCTGATTATCCTGGAGAGACAGGTGTACCAAGCTGTTCATTCCTGCAAGCGCGCTAATGCTGCTGATCTGATTCCCCTTTAGACGGAGCTCCTCTGGAGTCATTAGCCCGGTCAATCCGGAGATGTCTGTTAGCTGGTTTTTCGAGGCATCTAGAAATCTCAACTGGACGGACCCGGATAGGTCAGGCAGGACAGTCAACTGATTTCCGTCCAAAGTCAACTCTACTAAACTGGTTAGTCCAGATACACCAGAGGCGTCGGTAATTTTATTTATGCGCAGATTCAATACCTCTAAACTGCTTAGGCTGGCTAGAGAAGGGACCGAGGGGATTTGGTTATTCTGCAGTTCCAGTGTTTCCAAGTTCACCAGGGATGACAAGGGACTGATATTGCTGATCTGATTGTCGTGAAGGATCAGTTGGTAGAGGCCCGTTAATCCCGAAAGTGCGTTGATATCACCGATCTGATTGTTCTCGAGGTAGAGCCTTTCCAGGTTAGTCAGGCCTGCGGCTAAACCGGTGATATCGCTGATCTGATTATGGCCCAGTTCGAGCCTTTCCAGATTCACCAACCCGGACAAGTCTGGGACAGTGCTAATCTGGTTACCACCCAACTCAAGCCTCTCGAGAAGCGTCAGGCTTGACACAGCGCTCATGTCACCGATCTGGTTATTATTCAGTTGCAGAGAGCGCAGATTCGTCAGGGGCGCCAAGGGAGTAAGCACCCCGATCTGGTTCTCCCACAAGTCTAAGTCAGTCAGGTTCGTCAGACCCGACAAGGCTGTCAGATCCCCAATCTGATTGCCTCCCAGGTTCAACCACCTCAGGCTTGTCAAACCCGCTAACGGTGTAAGGTCGGCGATCTGATTAGAACTGAGTCCCAGCCCCTCCAGGTTCGTCGCCTGCTCCAGTCCCGTCAGGTCCGAGATCCCCTGGTCGTACGCGTCCAACCAGGTCAACTCCAACATCTCCGTTGGTCGCGGGTCCGTCACCCCCAAGACATTCTCTACCGCCGCCTTGAGATTCGCATCCGCAAAGACCACCGCCGCTTCATCCGGATAGTACAGCAGGGTGATCCCCGGATTGTTAGCGTCGATCTGCGGAATGTAGGTTGCATAGGCTTCATCATCCAGACGGTTGCGACGCAGGTCCAGCCAATCCAAATTCGTCAGGCCGCCCAGGGGCGAAATGTCAGCGATCTGATTGTCCCACAGGTAGGCCTCACGCAGATTCGTCATACCCGCCAGGGCGGAGATGTCACTCAGTTGGTTGTACTCCAGGTTCAGCCACCTCAGATCCGTCAAGCTGTCCAAACCCGTGAGATCGCTAATTTCATTGCCTTCCGCGCCCAGATGGATCAGGTTGGCCAATCCAGACAGGGCCGAGAGACTCGTGATTTGATTCCACCACAGGTTTAACTCGGTCAGATCCGTCAGCAAGGCCAACGGCGTGACGTCACTGATCTCCGTGCTCCCCACGCTCAGCCACATCAGGTTCGTCAATCCCGACAGATCCGCAATGCTCCCCAACGGGTTGTTATTCAAGTCCAGCCCAGTCAAATTCGTCAGGCCGGCCAGGGCCCCGATACTGCTCAGATCTGTGCTGCTCAAGCCCAGCCACGTCAGGTTCGTCAAACCCACCAGAGCCGTGATGCTCCCCAACGGGTTGTCATTCAAGTTCAGACCGGTCAAACCTGGCAGATCCGCCAACGGGGCAATGTCACTTATCTGATTGCTGCCCAGGTATAACTCGGTCAGGTTCGTCAGATCTGACA
>JADHXR010000234.1 GCA_016782865.1 Phycisphaerae bacterium | reverse complement strand
TTTCAGCCCGGGGGCTCGATGTATCCGAAGAGCGCCGCCAGGCAGCGGAATTTCGCCGCGGGCAGGGATCGTCCGAAACGACGGCACAGAGGCAAGAACGCTTCTTTCAAATTCGTATGGCAAAACGACGGCTGTTCTTCCGTGCGCCCGAACTGGGGAAGCTTGAGAGAATCCTGTTCGTCAAGAGGCATCCCTTTGAGCCTTCGCACAATTACAGCGTAATCTTCGATTCCGCAGGTGGCCCCGGCGGCGGCATTTGCGTTCTGGAAGTGCCTCGTCGAGACGGCGCCCTTGAGCCGGACCGGGCGACCGTGACGACCCTGTTCGACGCAGGCAGCGGGATTGCCCGGGATCCTATGGCCGATTTTGGCGCCGGAAAGGCCTATTTCGGCTACCGTCGCTCGAAGGACGACTACTATCATCTGTATGTAATGAACGCCGAAGGAAGCGATCTGGGGCAGATTACCGACGGGCCGTTTCACGATTACTTCCCCTGTCCGTTGCCTGATGGCGGGCTATCATTCATCAGCACACGGTGCAAGGCCAGGTTCCTGTGCTGGCGTCCACAGGCATTTGTGCTTTTTCGCATGGACGCCGACGGCGGCAATATTCGGCCGCTTTCGCACGCCAATCTCAGCGAATGGACGCCGTCTGTGATGAACGACGGCAGGATTATCTGGATGCGTTCGGAGTATCTCGACAAAGGCGCTGATTTCGGTCACACGCTCTGGGCCATTCGTCCCGACGGCACACATCCGGAGCTGATCTTCGGCAATAACACACTGAACTGTTATGCAAACGGGCGCCAAGTCCCGGGCTCCAGCGAAATACTCTGCACCCTCGTCTCCCACGGGGGTGATTTGAACGGTCCGATTGCGCTTATCGATGTTGCCAAAGGCCGATTCAATGCCCAGGCCATCACCAACATCACCCCTGACGTAAAACCTCACTACCACATGAGCTGGGCCAAACAACAGTGTTTTCGAGATCCCGTTCCGATCAGCCGTGACTATTTTCTGTGTAGCCACGCTCCATTCGACAAATTCGGCCTGTACGTCATAGACCGCTACGGCAACCGCGAGCTGCTGCACCTCGATCCTGAGATCGGAAGCATGTCACCTACACTGCTGCGGCCGGTTGCGGCGCCACCCGTGTTAGGGGGCAGTGATCTGCCTGCAGAGAAGTCGCCGGCGAAAGGTCAGTTTTTTGTAGCGGACGTCTATCGAGGGCTCGAACCGGCGGTCAAGCGAGGTACGGTGAAGTACATCCGCGTCTGCCAGGAAGTCCGGGCCGACTTGATCCGACTTCCTGCTGGCGAATACCAAGCGGACCATGAGCCGTTCCAGGATTGGTACGCAACACCAACTCACAAGGTCAACGGTCCGCACGGCTGGCCCAGCTATGTCGCCAAGGGCGTTCTGGGTATCGCGCCGGTCGAGCAGGACGGCTCCGCCAACTTCTACGCCCCGGCTGGTAAGGTGTTGTATTTTCAGGTGCTGGACGAGAAGTACAACGAGATACAGCGGATGCGCAGCGTCGTGCAACTGCAGGCTGGAGAAAAAAGAAGCTGCGTAGGCTGCCACGAAGATCGCATGTCGGCCCCGCCTTCGCCGAACCGCATCCCGATAGCAATGCGACGCCAGCCAAGCATATTGCAGCGGCCGCCGTGGGGCCCCGGTCCCTTCTCGTATGAGAAAGTAGTCCAGCCGGTGTGGGATGCCAAGTGTATCCGTTGCCACGATGCTAAGGATGAGAAGCAGATTGATCTGACAGGTGCACTCGACGCAGACGGAATTCCTGCTTCATATAAAACCGTTATTACCAAGGGCTGGGTCCATTATTTTGATTATACCTGGGGCCGGGAACACTCAAAGGCCGAACCGCTGAGCTTTGGTACGGTCAAGAGCAAGTTGTGGGAGGTCCTGGATGGCGGACATTACGACGTTCGGCTGACCGGAGAAGAAGCCCGTCGTATAAAATGCTGGACGGACTTGAACTGTCCGTTGTGGCCGGACTACATCTTCAGGCCGGATCGCCTGGCAATGGAAACCGAGGCAAGATGATAGTGTTAGTTGAACGAGTCAATACTCTGCCTGTCGCAGAAGAAACCGATCGCCGGGATTGATGGGGACGCAGTTAGATGACCTCAAGAGAACGTGTTCTGGCAGCGGTCAGTTTGAATCAGCCGGATCGAGTGCCGATGGACTTCAACGCCAATCCTGCAACGTCCTCGCCATGTACCGGACCGGCCATGAATACGGAGTTTACAATGCGAAGAAGTGACTGCCCAAACGCGTCCACGATGCCGGCGTGTTGGCGGGTGTTTCGGCCCACAATCCCGATTGCATCAAGCAGGTTGCCGACGACTACTTGTAATGACGTCCCAAGAAGCCTACTATATCTCTCTTAGTCTTTAGCGGATCAATCTGGCCTTCATGACGACTGAGGACTCGGCCACCCGGTGCGATCAACAGCGTATATGGCATAATGCCGGGCCAGTCCACCTTCCCAATCAGCTCATACGGATTCTCAAGGCTGGACTGGTAGTTCTTACACGATGCACTTTGCTTCTTCAAAAATGACAGCACCTTGTCTTGCTCGGAAGGTATATCCATACTTATGGTTATCAATTCAAAATCTCTATTGCGATACATACGGTGAATATCAATCAGATCGGGGAACTCCGCAACACAGCCGCCGCACCGTGTCCGCCAGAAATTGACCAGCCGCAGTTGCTCTGAATCATTCTTGAGAAGCGACCTTATCCCCTTCTCATCGATCGTGGCCAGAGAAACATCCTCATTGGCCCAACGTTCCAACGCTTTCTTGGCTGAGTCCCGCTTGTAGGACCACTTGATCGAACAGCCGAAGGGGCGAGTTGTCTCCACAGGCGCTGGCCTGCCTGCCAGGAGCGCCTCTATTGCATTTCCGGTATCATGGACCGATGCCTTTTCAGTCCTCTCGTTATCGTCCACCCGCCCAACATATCGCAACCTGCGTTCTCGATCAAAGATAAATACATGTGGTGTCGTGGCCGGACCATAAGACCTTGAAACAATCTGGTTATCACCGTCATACAGATAAGGGAAGTTGAAACCCTTGTTCTGAGCATGGATCTTCATTTCCTCGAAGGAGTCGCCTACATCGGCATAGCCCAGCTCGTCCAGGCGAACTGCTTTCGGGTCATTCGGCGAAATCGCCACTATCGCTACGCCCTTGTCCGAGAAGTCGATCACCAGTTTCTTGATCCGTTCTTCATACGCCTGTGAGGTGGGGCAATGGTTGCACATGAAGACCACCACAAGAATCTTGGCTTCTGAGAAGTCCCGAAGGCTGTGCCTCCGGCCATCGACGCCTGGAAGGCTAAAGTCCGGCGCCTCTTGGCCAATTTCTATAGTTGCGCCCGGTTTGGACGTCAACACCGCTTCGTTAACGTTCTTCTTGACGGGGCCCTTGATTTTGACATTGAGGATTTTCTTCTCGTTGGAAATCCATTCCTTGCTCCTGTAATCGAAGGGAACTGCCAAAAGCCGGTCAGCACTTATCCGAAAAACAGTAAACTCATCCGGTGAGCCCGGCGCAGGCGAAGGAAGCTGCACGAAGTTAAAGCCTCGATATTGGTTCGCACTTGCCTTGTGATAATGGCCGCCCAGAACAAGTATGACATTGGCATCCCCAAATGCGTCAACGAGTTCATCCTTGTTCGTGATTGCGTCAAAACAAAGATGCGTACCGACAACAACCGGAGTGCCTTCCGCCAACTTCGCAAGATCCGAACGCAGGTAATCCAAGGCCTCTTTCGTAATAGGCTGTGCCGGACTGTTGAGGCTTTCATCGTACCCTGAGTACAGAGCAACAAAATGAACACCTCCCGCATCGAACGTGTAACACAGGGATTTGTGTCGTCGAGTCAGCCAGTCATGAATTGTAGGACTTGGCGAGAGGCCGCCGCTGTCGTGATTGCCGGCCACGTCAAAACTCGGGAATTTCAGCCTCCCGGTTATCAGCTTGTTATATGTGTCCTTGGCCGCATGAGTCGGCCATTCCGTAATATCACCAAGGCCGAAAACAAAGACCGGTTCATCAACCTTGCCGTCACTTGCCAAAGGATAGCTGGTCCCGGGCATGGCATTCATGGCATCAATGGCCGGCATCAAGTGCTCCCCGGTGCCGTCGGTCTTCACGTGCTGGTCCGACCAGCCAAAGAAGGTCAGCGTATCAGTCGCAGCAAATGCCGGCTCACTGCACAATAGAAATGCTGATATAAGCACTGCCGAGAGAGATATGCTCGTGGAATATCTCATGTTCTTGCTCATATTAAATGAATTAACAACGCGCCCGGCAGGACTCGAACCTGCAACCTTCGGATTCGAAGTCCGCGACTCTGTCCAATTGAGCTACGGGCGCAAAAATCCATAAGTCCTTATAATTTAGCAACTTCCCGCACTGACTGTCAACTCTTTTGAGGAGCGATTTGGAGGAAATTATCCCCTGAAACGCTTTGTAGTATAGGGCCTGTCCGGTGTTGACAACTACTTAGCAGGCAATCAATTCCAGGACAAATTGCTCCATCGCGACCGGTGTTTTTTCGCGCCCGGTCTTTATTGCGTGATCGGTTTGACCGAGGTGCTTGAGGAACTCGCCGATTTGGCTTAGAGGCATCTTCCTGATTTGTGTGAAGAATCTGTCTTTGTTGGACCAGATTCTCATAGTATTGGTGATCTGCGCGGGCCGGACCCCCTTTTCCAGAAGCACCTTTGCACCGAACATTCTGCGTAGATGAAAGGCAAACGCGCCGACAACGGTATATTCGGCGCTCTTGTCGTCTGCAAACATTCGGCGTAGGCGCTCGACTGCCTGTCCGGCCCTGCCGGCGACGACCGCATCAATTACCTCGAACGCGCCGAATATCCGATTATGCCCTATCAACGACTCAATGTGTTCGCCCGTTATTGTCTTTTCGCCCTCTGCATAAAGAGTCAGCTTGTCGATTTCACTGTAAAGTCGCGGCAGGTCATTGCCGACAAGGTCGACCAAAAGCTCCGCCACGCCTCTATTGAGACCCGTCGAGTGGGCGTCGCGGGCATACTCGATCAGACGCTGCGGAAGCTCGCGGACCTTGGGAGCAGTGACGCTCACGAGCCTGCCCACCTTCGGAAGCTTGCGGGCCAGCTTCGTATTCGCACGCCAGCTTCGCACTACCAGAACAAGTATTCCCGTCGAACACGGTGCGTCGAAGTACTTCTCGAGCAGTTGCCGGTTGCGGTCCCTTGATATGAAATCGTCGGCGTTTCGTACGATGACTACTCGTTTGTCCGCCAGGAAGGGCAAAGTGCGCAACTCGTCCAGCACCTCCGGGAGCGAGACTTCGCGCCCGTTAACATCGAGAAGTCCGGTTACTCTTTGTGAAGGCTCTATCAGCTTATCAAGAAGCGCCTGGGCCTCCGCGCCGACGAGAGAGTCGTCTTTGCCGTTAAGCACATAGATCAACTCGCGCTTGTCGTTTGATTGTGTTTTGCTCTGCGGCATTTGAGCTTAATATCGTATTGCGTGGCACGGCCATCCTGGCCGTGGTCTCACGGGCTTCCAGCCCGTGCCACAAGCGTATTGCCTCTTTCGGCCATCAACTTTAGTCTTATGTTTTTGGTCTTTTCTTCGGCTCGGCCCTTCTATTCGCCTGCTTGTTCGATTTCGCTTTTTCTTCGCGTTTGGTCTTGTTGTTGGCGCTGCCGGTATCTTCGGGGACTATCTTCTCCGCGGCGACAAGTTTATCTTCGCCCTTCAGCTTGATCAGTCGGACACCCTGAGTGTTTCTGCCGATGGAGCGAATCTCGTCGAGTCCGGTCCTGATGATCATTCCTTTTGCGGTTATCATCATCAGGTCGTCTTTTGCATGCACGGCTCTAAGAGCAACCACTTTTCCGTTTCTTGCGGTGGTCTTTATGTTCTTCAGCCCGATCCCGCCTCTGGTCTGGGGTCGATAATTTTCGAGGCCTGTCCTCTTGCCGTATCCGTTTTCGCAGACGGTAAACAGCGCCGCCTTTTCCTCTACAATCACCATTCCCACGACGGCATCGCCGCTGCGAAGCTTGATGCCGCGAACCCCTCGTGAAACCCGGCCCATCGACCGGACCTGGCCTTCGTCGAAGCGTATCGTCATCCCGTCCCGCGTCCCCAGGACAATGTCGTCGGCGCCTGTTGTCAGGTCAACTGCGATCAGGTCGTCGTTTGGATCGAGATTGATGGCGATCACGCCTGTCGCTCTCGGGTTGCCGTAGGCTGAGAGGCGAGTTTTCTTTATGATGCCTTTGCTGGTGGCCATAACGAGCTGCAATCCGGGTCCTTCTTCTTCAGGCTCGAAACTGCTGACGTTTATGATCGAGGCGACCTGCTGAGACCCGAGGTTCAGGAGGTTGACAATGTTCCTGCCCTTGCTTTGTCTGGACATGCTGGGGACATCATAGACCTTGAGCCAGTAGCACTTGCCGCGATTTGTGAAGATTAGGAGATAATCGTGGGTTGAGGCGACGAACAGATGCTCGATGAAGTCGCCTTCCTTGGTCACCGAGCCGATGATTCCGCGTCCGCCTCTTCCCTGGGTCCGGTATGTATCAATCGGCATTCTCTTGATGTATCCGCTGTGGCTTACCGTTACTATGACCTCTTCCTCGGCAATAAGGTCTTCTGCATCGAAAAGCTCGGCGGCGGCTGTGATTTGAGTTCGCCTCTTATCGCTGAATT
>JADHXR010000106.1 GCA_016782865.1 Phycisphaerae bacterium | reverse complement strand
CACCAGGCCAGCAGACTCGGATCGGTCACTGCAATGTCCGGCAATGTTGTGAAACTCCAGACATCGCCTTTGTGTGTGACAGGAGCTTCAAACTCATCTACTCGCCAGTAGTAAACGGTGTCTTTGGCCAGAGGGCCGGCAGTGTAGGTGGCAGCGCTTTGGGCCGCACCGCCGGTGGCGTTGCTCACGTCGTCGAGACTTTCGCCGAAATACACGGTGTGCAACTTGGCGCCGAAGCCGCCGGTCCAGCTAAGCTCAACGTCGGGATCCACATAATTGACGCCGTCGGCCGGGGCCGGCTGCCAAGCGATTCTCGGCGGAATCCAGAAGCTCCAGACGTCCCCCTTCCAGGGGCTGTTCGGATCGTCCGGATTGACCCCGTCGGTCCGCCAGTAGTAGGTCGTTCCCGGAACCAGCCCGTCAGGATATGGAAAGCCGACGAAGCCGGCAATAAGCATCGTAGAGGCCTGGTTGCCCTGGAACGTGTCGGCGGCGCCGTTGTTCACATCGTCAAAGTTGTCGCCCATATACACGTCGTGCGAGACTGCCAAATCTCCAGCCCGCCAACTGAGGGTCACCCATGTCGCCTCGAGCATTGCTCCGTTCTTTGGATCAGGTCCGTAGGCCTTGACGATGGCGCCGCCCTGGTTTTCCATGCTTGACCTGACGTCGGCCTCGCTCAGCGCGTGATTGTAAACGCGCAAGTCGTCGACTATGCCCGCATAGGACTCACCAGCACCTCCAGTATTACCTCCAATGTAATAGGTCTCGTTCGTGCCATCTGTTATCTGGAAGGCTGATTCCTGCGAGAGGGCCCCGTTGACGTAGACGCGAAAGTTCGTCCCATCCCCTGTCACTGCGACGTGTGTCCATTGGCCGGCGGGAACGACATCCGGGGCTGTCTCACACATGCCTCCGGCCCAGGCGGCGTTAACGCGACCTCGCCATGAAAGCGTCCCATCGTTGTTAATGAACAGCGTGTCATTTGAGTTGCCATCCACTTTCCACGCCCGAAAAATCTGCTGCCATGTGTTGCCGGTTCGCGTCGGGTTAATCCAGGCCGACAGCGTAAATGATCCCTGAAACAGGTCGGCGGTCAACGAATCAGAGGCGGGTATTGTGACGCGACTGTTGTCAAATGCGAGCGCTTGTCCAAATTGTCCGTCGACAACTACGGGATCGTCTTCCAGTGTTCCGTTGTTGCCGTTGCCCGTCGCGTCCAGCGCGGTCGTGCCGCCGCCGTCGTCGAGCTTCCACTGCCCCACAAGCTCTGCCGAAGCATTGCTCACGAGTCCAAACACAAGAACAAAAGAGATTAGAGCAAAACATTTCTTAGACATGATGGTCCTCCTTAATAAAAGGTTTAGGTGTAAACGTCCTGGACATGCCAGGACAACAAAGAACTATTTCTGCTTTGCCGCACATCTGTTTCTATTGGACCGGCAGCTTGTCTTCTGGTTTGAGCCTGCCTCCATTCCATCGGTAGCCAACCATTGATACTTGAGTAAAAAGCGACATTCGCCCACCCAAGGCGTCCAGCTCGGACAACTCCATCACTATCATATATACCAGATTACCGCCTTCGGCGTCAAGGAAAATCGGCGAATCACAATCACATTTGTATGTCCCATCTAAGACCCCCGAATAATCAAGTATCAATAGACCATCGAAAAGGGGCCCGCACCGAACCAATCGGCACAGGCCCCAAAATAACATAAATCTGCCATGTCCACTATCGGGCTACTTGCTGCTTCAGTTGTTCTCGTGCGGCCTACCGATACAGCCGAATGTCATCGAAATACATCTGACCCGCGCCGCCGGCTGCGGGGCTGCCCTTTGTGCCGAAGCCGATAGTAATCGTATTTGCGTTGGCAAGGTTCACGCCTTGATCGGCAAAGCGCGTCAGGTCGATTACCCATGCGTTCCAGCCGGTCTTCTGGGTCACGCCCGGATCGTCGTGATAGACAACAGCATTTCCGTTTAGCGCGACGAACATCCGCTCAGCGGAATTGGCGCCTGCGCCTCTGAACCAGACGACGAGTTTCGCAATGCCGCCTTCGGTCCAGTCGCGCGGATAGACTAACGTCAAGGTCGCCTCGGATGTCTTGAGGTTGTTGTCGTAGCTGTAATTCATCGACTGGCCGCCGCCGTGGACTATGCTTGTCTCGGCATAAGGCGGCAGAGCATTGCCAACCACGGCGCCGTTGGTCGTTGTTCCGAAGCCATCGATCCATTTGTCGAATATCCTGTTGATGCCGGGCTCGCCGGCCGCCGGATCAATATCATCATACGACTCGAAGTCGTCAACGAGCAGAAAGTCGGCCGTCGTGAACGTCCAGGTTATGCCTTTGACGGTGCCGGTCGGATAGACCTCATCCACTCGCCAGGCATAACTGCTTTGCCAGTCAAGTCCGCCGGGATCGTAGCTTACGGCACCGAGTGCCCTCGGGCCTACGTACTCTGGCGAGGCCGTAGTGGCGATCTTGACCGCATCGGCGTCGGTGCCGAAGTACAGCTCGTGCGAAGCTGCGTTGTCGGCTGCGGTCCAGGTAAGCATCGTGTTCATCTGAACGTCCGCCGCTCCATTGGCCGGTTCGGGATTGCCCACGGCGCCCGGAGTTGTGAAGGCCCAGATATCGCCCTTGTAGGTCTCGATACCGTCAAACTCATCGACCCGCCAGTAGTAGACCTTCTCCAGCTCGAGCGGTCCCGGAGTATAGCTGGCGACTCCCACCGTAGTTCCGCCGGTCGCGTTGTCCACGTCATCGTAATTGTCGCCAATGTGGAACGTGTGCAACTTCGCGCCGTTGCCGGCAGTCCAGCTAAGGGTGGCGTTCGGATCGACAAATCCGGCGCCGTCGGCCGGGTCTGGGAAATAGGCCGTCTTCGGCGGAACCGAGAAACTCCAGACGTTGCCCCTCCAAGGACTGTTCGGATCGGCGTCGTTGACCTCATCGATTCGCCAGTAGTAGGTCGTGCCGGGAACAAGACCATCCGGAATAGCAAATCCGGGGAAGCCGGCAAGAATAGTCCTGGCGGCCTGGTTGCCCAGGAATGTATCTCCGGTGCCGTCATTAACATCGTCGAAATTGTCGCCCAGATAGACGTCGTGCGTAACCGCCGAGAGGCCGGCCCTCCAGGAGAGGTTGGCCCATGTGCTGGGATACAGGCTCCCATCTGCCGGCACGGGGCCATAGGCCAGGTCCGGTGTACCCCGAATAGTCGCATAACTGGCAAGCTCTTCCGGCGAGAAACCGCCTTGCGTCGTGAAGGCCAAATAATCCCAGTATTGTTCGCTCGTACATGCCGTGCAGCCGGCGCCGAAAATGAAGCCAATCCAGCTTTCGCCTGCCCCCACGTGCGGTTCGCTTATCACCTCCACATCGTCCACATAGATGTGGAGGTCGTCCGTATCTCTCACCATCCTGAGAATATGATACTCTGTCATATCGACATCATGCGTGCTGCTGGTATTATTCAGCAGAATGTGGTCGGGGAAAAGGTCCAGCCATTGGGAATTGCTCCCATCCTGCATCCCGACCAGTACTTCGAAATCGGCCGACCCGGACTGGGAAAGCACTTTGACACGTGCCTCGATTGTTGCCTGTTGCATCAGGGCAGAATCCGCTATGTTATACAGGAAGAAGCAGTGATTTGCCCCGACGTCATCAATATGAAGCTCGCTCTGGTCAGTGACTTCGGCGGATCTGTTGTCCCCGACGAGCTGCCATGCGTCAGCGCCCAGTGAGGTATCATCAGGCAGCGTGTCTCCCTCGTAGACATATTCCCATGCGGGATCTGCAGCACGAAGCGTGGGTATCCAGAGAAACGCCGCCAACATCAACGAGGCTATGATCATTACTTCTCTGCTCAGGATCAGACCCACGATTGACATTGTTAGGCAAATTGACTTTCTACCCATAGTAATCCTCCTTTAAATAAGTTTAGATAGACATAAGAAAATCCAGATAGAGAGCGTCCGTGACGTTTCTATCTTTAACGATGTTTGGTCTATCAAGACCGGTGAAGAATTCTTGTGATTTGACGTTACCTCCTTCCTTCCACGGCCCGGCATGGGCGGCCAATCAGAAAAACGTAAGTCTTGCCGCAGATTTGGAGATTCCGCCCGCCGTACCACGGCTGGGAGCCTCCAGACCCTAACATCATCATTTATATCAGATTAGCGACCGGCCCGTCAAGAAAAATCACCTGGACACGTCAAATGGGGCCCGTGCGGAAACGATCGGCACGGGCCCCTTACATTTGCTATATTAACTACTCAGCTACATGCTGCTTCGGCTGTTTCCGTACAGCCTACCGATACAGCCGAATATCGTCGAAGTACACCTGACCCGAGCCACCGGCTGCCGGGCTGTTTTTCGTGCCAAAGCCAATTGTAATCGTGCTGACATTGGCAAGGTTCATGCCCTGATCGGCAAAGCGCGTCAAGTCGATTACCCATCGGTTCCATCCAGTTATCTGGGTCGCCGCAGGGTCGTCATGATAGACCACGGCGGTGCCGTTTAGAGCGACAAACATCCGGTCGGCGGCGTTAGCCGAAGCGCCTCTGAACCACAGTGACAATTTCGCAACACCTCCCTCGGTCCAGTCACGCGGGTAAACCAGCGTCAGCGTTGCCTCGGACGTCTTGAGATTGTTGTCGTAGCTGTAAACAAGCGACTGGGCGCCACCATGCACGATGGTCTGCTCGGCATAAGGCGGCAGATCATTACCGACGAGAGCGCCGTTTGTCGTGGTCCCGAAGCCGTCAAGCCACTTGTCGAATATCCTGTTGCTCGCGGCATCAGGCGGGTCAATATCGTTGTACGACTCGAAATCGTCCACTGTGATGAAATCGGCCGTTGTGAAGGTCCAGACCAAACCCTTGACGTTGCCGGTCGGATAGACTTCATCCACACGCCAGGCGTAACTGCTCTGCCAGTCAAGTCCACCGGGATCATAGCTCTCGGCCCCAAGAGCTCTGGGTCCTATGTACTCGGGCGAGGCTGTCGTGGCATTGTTTACGGCTTCGGAATCGGTGCCGAAATACAGCTCGTGGGAAGCGGCGTTGTCCGCTGCCGTCCAGTTGAGCGTAGCGATCATCGGCACGTCGACGGCGCCATTGGCCGGCTGTGAATTGCCCACGGCACCCGGCGTCGTAAAGGCCCAGACGTCACCCTTGTGCGTTTCGATGCCGTCAAATTCATCGACCCGCCAGTAAAGGACTTTTTCCGCTTCAAAAGGACTAGGGGGCGTATAGGTTGTGGTTCCCGACAGCGCGCCGCCAGTGGCGTTGTTCACGTCGCCGAAGTTGTCGCCAACGTAGACCGTGTGCAATCTGGCGCCGTCACCTGCCGTCCAGTTGAGGGTCGCGTTCAGATCGACAAACTCGGCGCCGTCGGCCGGATCTGGGAAATAGGCCGTCTTGGGCGGAAGCGAGAAGCTCCAGATGTCGCCTTTCCACGGACTGTTCGGATCGGCGTCGTTGACCTCATCGACTCGCCAGTAGTAAGTCGTGCCCGCGGCGAAACCGTCGGGAATGGCGAATCCGGGGAAGCCGGCGAGAAGGGTCGTGACGGTCTGATTGCCCTGGAATGTGTCTGCGGCGCCGTCATTGACATCGTCAAAGCTATCGCCGACATAGACATCGTGCGATACGGCAAAATCTCCCGCTCTCCACTCCAGACTCACCCACGTTGCCAGATGAAGGGCGCCGTCCTTGGGGCTCGGCCCGGAGGCCTTCGGGAACGCAGCAACTTTCATGGCAGCCTGGATTTCAGCGGCGCTAAGCGCGTGGTCGTAAAGGCGGACCTCATCCAGCTTGCCAACAAAAGCCTCGTAAGGCCCTGAACTTCCGTCATTGCCGATGTTGGCGGTCGGATGAATGTCGGTCAGCCCCGAGTAGCTTCCAGTTGCCACCTCCTCTCCGTTGACGAGAACCGTATAGGTGCCTGAGTCCCAGGTCATGGCCACATGGACCCATTCCTCCAACGGCAGTTCCACGATATCGTTCTGGCGGTTGTGGTTGTCGCCCAGCCCGATGTCCAGGAGTGTCGTGGGGTTGGTTACGTCGGCATCCTGCATATAGAGCTGGATGCGGTTGGTCCACTGCGGCTGGGTCGTGTGCCCAAAAAAGTACCGGCCCGACGTAGGGGCCTGTGGATCGGCGAGGTAACTCCACATGGCGACCGTTCCCGCCGCCGCAGACATACCGGTGGTGGGGAACTCTACGCCGGCATCCGTATCAACCTCCGTACCCAAAAGTGACAGAGCGCCGCCGGCCCTTCCTTCCACCCATTCGAGCTGGTCGCTGATCAGGGTGCCGTCATTGTCGCCGCCGGCCGAGTCGGCCGCTATCGTGCCAGATCCCTCATCGAATTTCCAATACCCGATCAGACCGGCCCGGGCACGGCTCGAAAGAGGCCCCACACTCAAAGCCAGCACCACTATTGACAGAGTTAGGCAAATTGACTTTTTACACATGCTAATCCTCCTTCTAAAACTTGAGATTGATATGGAAAATCCAGACAGAAAGCCCGCGCGGCATTTCTGTCTCTAATGATATTTGGTCTATTTCGACCAATGAAGAACTCTCGTGATTTGACTTCACCTCCTTCCTTCCACAGCCCGGCATGGGCGGCCAATCAGAAAAACGCAAGTCACGTCGCAGAATAAGGAGATTCCGCCAGAAAACCCGGATGGGAGCCTCCAAATCCTAACATCACTATTTATATCAGATTAGCGACCGGCCCGTCAAGAAAAATCCCCGGATAGATGACCACATTTCTTGATTGTGTTGCACCAGCTCAGTCACAGTCAGGCAGGTCCTGATGCACGGTGCTGCGGCCGGCTCGGCCGTGACGTATGGAGATGACTCTTGCCAATGCGATCGCAACCCAAACACCGCTGGCGACAACGAACAGGGCACCGATTACAACGAGAGCTAACAGAAGCACTTTCATCTCCTATAGAAACGCAAAAATCAGAAATTAGATATCAAAATTGATGAGCCGCTTCGCGGGCTATTTTAGACAGCATCCCGGCTTGCCGGGATTCCTTAATCTTGCACTTTGCACTTTGATTTTTGATTTTCTTGCGAATTTGTCTGTATCCAATGGCCTGCGACGTATGCCAGGACCGCAGCGGCAAGGGCCGGGATAATTATGCGGGCTATCTCGGTTTCGGTCTTGCCATGCAGGATGAAATTGAACGTCACCCACAGCGTCACGGCGACGATCGAGCCGGCGCTCATCGAGAGAATTCCTGCCAGCGGTTGCGGTCGCTTGATCCACAGGCCGATTATGAGAGCGGGCAGAATCGCCGGGGCCCAGATGGCGTAGCAAATGAGCAGTCCGTTTATGATGCTGTCAACAGCGACCGCACCGGCAGCGGCGGTCAGGGCAATGACAATAGTCGCACTGCGACCGACGCTCAAGGCTGCCTCGTCCTTGAGATTCATGTGTGGCTTGACAATGTCCTGCGTGAACGCCACAGCGCCGGCGTTAAGCAATGAATCGAGGCTCGACATGATAATCGAGATCAGCACCACCAGCAGCAGGGCGTAGCCG
Source organism: Phycisphaerae bacterium (assembly GCA_016782865.1). Taxonomy (GTDB): domain Bacteria; phylum Planctomycetota; class Phycisphaerae; order Sedimentisphaerales; family Anaerobacaceae; genus SG8-4. The sequence continues at coordinate 19,308 of JADHXR010000106.1, read as the reverse complement.
GCCGCCGGCATGGTGGATTTGAAAAGGGTCAGCAGGACGAAGTCTTCTATTTCCTTTCCCTCTGGTGTCATCGCCTCTATCTGCGGAAGGGTGATCACGTCACGCGCCACGATTCCCATCGCCACCATCACAGCGAACCAGGCCACGCTGAAACACCCGGCCAACACGAATCCGTTTCGCGAGATCCGCGTCGTCTTGGATGCCAGAGCCCGGTTTGCATAGGGCGGTATGAGCGTCTCGCCCAACAAAAACGCCACCAACAAAGCGACTATTTCTATCACGGGTGTTGCTGCGATCCCTTCGTTGGTTGCAAGTGACGCCTGCTCGGCAAAAGCTCCGGCCCCGCCGTTGAAATGGAAGCACAGTATCCAAAGAAGCGTGATCGGCAACAATATCGCGAAGGCAGAGAATTGAAAGGCGTCGGTTATCACACTGGCCCGCAATCCGCCGAACGTTGTATACAGGGCGGTGATACCCACGACTATTATCACGCTCGACCAGTGCGGCAGGCCGAATATGCTCCGCAGCACGTCGCCACCGGCCTTGGCCATGACCGCGGCAAAGCCGGCACACAGGCCAACCGATATGACGCCGGCGAGGATCTGGCACTTTCGGTCGTACTTCTGGCCGATGGCGTCGCCTAATGTGTGACATCCCTTCAACTGCCGCAGACGGGGTGCGACGAACAGACCGACCAGGATGTTCTGAAGCGAATACGCCAGGCCTATGCCGAGAAAGAGCAGGCCGCTCTTGAAACCCCTGCCGACAAAGCCTATCGAAAACGCGGGCCCGACGTAAGTGGCTGCCAGACTGCCGAAGACCAACACCAACGGCAGCGAGCGATTGGCCAGTGAGAACTCGGAGAATTGGCGGGCAGTCCGTGCGCGCACGGCGACGAACGAAAGCAGCACCCCGTAAGCTATAACAACAGCCACAGACGAAACCGTGAGCACGGCGTTAACCCTAACAGTAAATTAAAATTAAGAATCAAGGCAAAGGCACGGAGGAACAGAGGCACAAAGGCACAGAGAGGCCTGCTATAACTTTGTGCCTTTGTCCCTTTGCCACTTTGTGCCTTTGCTCCTTTGCCTTGATATTTGATATCTATCAGTGCCTTGTATCCCCCGGTCGGTCCAGGAACTGCTCCTCTTCCAACTCGCTGATGACCGTGTCCAGATCAGCTTCCGTGCGGATCCATCCATAGCGGGCATCCACGAGAAATGCCCCATACCATTGCCGGAGATTTTTCGAGAAGTCGTCGTCCTGGCAGAAAATTCCAAATGAAATCTCCCCGGCGTGTGACCCGGCTTTTCGCGGTATGTGCGCGAAGGCCAGAAGGACCGCGGCCCTGGTCAGCAGGAATTCGAGGTCGGAGACCTGACTGTTGTAAATCCGAAGCCGGCCCGATTCGATCGCTTCGGGATACTTGCGAAAGAGGTGGCGTGCGGCATTGGAAAAAGCCGGCACGCTCAGATTCATAGCTCGGTGGATTTTCACGTCGGGATAGTCCTCTATGATCTCGTACAGCGTGCTGAGATACTCGTTCACCGGCTGCTTTTCCCCCTCGAACAGCATGCACGTCCAAAGCTCGCCGTTGCCTGTCGCGTCGAGCTGGTCCTGGAGCATCTTTCTTGCGACGCTGTAGGTCTCTCTTCGGTTGCCCAGCACCTTTAACCGGCGCTCGATCATGGTTCTTGCCCAGTTTGGCATCTCGTCCGGCAGCGTATCCGGCGGACAGACGCCGAGCCGGGTCAGGAGTCTGAGGAATTGCTTTTGATCGGAGCCGTAGAATCGCCTGCCGACGATCGATCCGACATTGCCGTTGCACTCCATCCCGTACCGCTTGTGGTGGCCGAATGACAACAGATGCACGTCGTAGCCTTTGCCGAGGAGCGTTTTCTCCAGTTCGCAGATCAACCACGTGGCCTGCCTCTCGGGCGCCTTGTCAATTGAAAGATGAACATTCGGACAGAGCACAATCGGTCTTTTGCCAATCATGTCCGACAGCAGCTCGAATTCCTCTGCGGCTTGTTCGAGTTCCTCCCTGGCGTCGTAGAGTTCGACACAGACGAATGCCACCAGCACATCCCTGAAAACCTTTCTTGGCTGCGGTTCTGAAATCGTGTCAGGATTTATCCTCGAAGACGGCTCCTTGTCTTCGAAGTAGCAGGATGAACACTGGTAACAATCCAGGATCATATCGTTTTCTCGGCCCTTCGCGTTTTAGTCGTGGGTCTTGCACCACTCGAACGATTACCTCGTGACGGCGTCTTGGCTTTCTTCGATCTCGATACAATATTGGCGTCGACGCGGGATATGAACAACCCCACGTCCGCGGTCACGGCCTTATCGGCGAATCCGACGTCGTTTAGAATCCGCACGACCTCAGTGGCGCCCCAGAACTCGTCGGAGGAAGCTACCAGCTTGCCCTCCTGGCGGGTAAGTGATTTGAGAAAAACCGGCACGCAACCGTCACGCAACGCTCCTGCGTAGTCACTGAACAACTCTTGGATTTTCCGGTTTGTATCAGCCATCGTTTCTCACTCCTAATAAGTCAGCCTTTGCGACAGTAGTCGCCCAGCATTTTCTTTAGTTTCAAGATCGTCCTGAATTTGAGCATCTTGACGGCCCCGACTGTGGTCTTCAACTCATTGGCAATCGCCCGGCTGGACATGCCGTCCATCCACAACTCTATCGCCTTTCGCTCCCGCGCCTTGAGCCTTCCCAGCGCCTGGGCCAGAGCCCCTCGGAGTTCGGTCCGAGAGAGCATTTCAAGCGTGCCCAGCTCCGGGGCTACAAGATTCTCCATATCCTTCTGCGCTAGATACAAATGTCGATTCATTCTTCTGTAAACTCGTCTGAGGCGTTTGCGCATGTAATACAGATACACCGTTCGCAGCAATTCTCGCTCTGTCGTAACATTTCGCAATCGCCCCGGGTTTTCCCAAATATCCGCGTAAACATCTTCTAATACGTCCTCACACTCAACTTCATTGCCAAGATATCGGTATAAGTACCTTATAAAACTGTCAAATGTGGCCCTGACGAAAGGCTCCATGGCCCTGCGCCGACGCTCGGCGTCCGGGGCAGTGAGTCCTTTCAAGGCATTTCGAAGCTGCCTGTTCATAGCAAGTCTATTGCTCCCACCTTGCTCTATTGTCACGGCTCCGCCAAAAGGCCTTTTTTACCTGCTTTCGGCCTTCCGAAGCCTCCGCCCTATTCTATAAAGGCAACAATTTAACGGTTAGTAACGGCAATTGTAAGCAAAAAGAAAAAATCCTTCAATAACCAACTTCTCAGTACTAAGAAAAGGGGAAAGCCGCCCCCACCAGCTTTCTACAGGCTAATTTGAGCATTCTCCTTACGTTCACTCTTCTTTCGTATAGGCAAGGTTTTCAACAGCGCTTCAATTCCTCTTGCGTGAGACGATTCGCGGGCATCGGGCGAGGCTGTTGGATCGGCTGGCCACCATCAAGGGCAAATGGGCGGTCTGTTTCGAGGCTATGTGCGGATACGGCTATCGGTCAGAAGTCGTACTTCAATTGAATTCCAAATACGTTGTCTTCGTTGCGATTGGCCAGGTTGGCGAAGTTCGCATAAGCGCCGGCTACGGTCGCTTCGTTAATTGCAAGCGCTACTGAAAACGTGAACCAGTCTTTTTCGGGTTTGATAAGGTCGTAGCCGCGTATGCTGAACGCGTCGAGGAAGTCCGGCTTTTGACGATACTCCGCAGCGACCGCCAGCTTATCCGTCAGGAAAGACACAACGCTGCCCTCGAAGGTAGTGCTCCTTTCACCGGCAAAACCAAGCAGGCCGGTCTCGATTGCATCGCCGTTGCGAACACCTGCCGAGATCATTACCGGCCAGGGCAGCAGGTCCGCTATCGTTTCACTTGCCACGACCGTAAACTCGGTCCCTCGGCTGTGATCCGAGCCAAGGAGGTCCAACAGGCCGCCAACGTCTTGATCAAGCTTGGTCTGGCTTTCATTCCACTTCAGGTGGGCGCCGAAAGTTACAGCCGGCATCCAGGGACAATCGAAATCGCCCTCCTGGATTGCCATGAATCGCAGATTGAAATTGTGCACGCCAACATGCTGGTCAATGGTCACTCCGAGAGCGGCTTTGGCATCATCGGGCAAACCTCCCATTCCCAGACGCTCGTAAGCATAGCCGACCTCCATGACTCCCCAGAGGTTCTCTATCACCGCGAAGGATTCAAGATCCTTCTCAGCGAGAAACAAAGCAGTCGCCGAGACACTCGGCGAGCCGAAGATTTCCCCTTGCTCGGCCGGATTGGTCAAATAGGCCGTGCTCGTAATAAGTACGCCGCTGTTGCCTTCAATCATGTGCGATGGAATCGGCGGACCGGCGTCGGCCATGCCACAGGGTGCGGCCAGAATCACCAGAGCAGCCAGGTGCGTGAGCTTATGAATCATGTAAGAGTTCCTTCGATGTGGAAAGTTGTTGTAGTCCTCGACCTGGGCGCGCTCAGACCGAAACCGGCCAGTCCCCGGCCGACCTTCGCTGTTCGCTCCGTCAACGCTGCCATCTGACAACGTGCATAAAGTGTTGTTTGTCCCACATTTCTTTATCGGCAGGTTCTGAGCTCGACTTTATCCCGAGATGATTCTTGTCCGTGAAAGCCTGAAAAAGCACTCTTGATGAAACTGCGCCGCGCAATCGATTTGCTTTCCATGGTCATTTCCTCAAGTATTATCTCCAAGTTGCCTCACGCCCTCAGTTCGACGCCGGCTGAGACCTCCTGCTCCCAAATGGCCAATTCATCTTCGAGCCTCTTGAGCATCCGCGGCTTCGCCCGTGCGAGGTCATTTGTTTCTCCAAGGTCCTCGTCGAGATTGTAGAGCGTTGCCTTGTTGTCCCTGACCAGCAGTTTCCAGGGGCCTCTGCGGACGGCCCGTTCTTTTCTGTAGCGCCAGAACAGCGCGCGCTCCGGCAGTTTCTTATTCTCGGTCAGCATTCCCAGCAGGTCGACGCCGTCGAGCTTCAAGCCTGTGGGCAGTTTCGCCCCGGCGATCGATACCATCGTGGCATACAGATCCATCCCCAGAACCGTCTGGTCGGTTGTCGTGCCGGGCCTGATCCTGCCGGGCCAGCACGCGACGGCTGGGACGCGATGGCCTCCTTCCCAGAGGCTGCCTTTGTAGCCCGACAGGGCTCCGTTGGAGCCCTGTTTGGTCGCTCCGTTGTCGGAGCAGAAAAAGATGAACGTTTTGCGCTCCAGGTGAAGCCGCCTGACGGTCTCGACGATGCGCCCGATGCCCTCGTCCATCACCTCGACCATTTCCCTGTACGCCCTGGTGATCTCGGGACCTTTGGCCTTTCTGCCTTTCTTGCCGCCGCCCAGTCGCTCGGGCGGATCGTTCCTGCCCTGATACGGATAATGCGGTGCCTCATGCGGCAGATACAAACAGAACGGCTCGTCCTTGTGCCGCTCTATGAAGTCTACGCCGTGCTTTGTTATCAGGTCCGTGGTGTAGCCTTCTTCGGGGACCTTTTCGAGGTTCTTCCACCAGTCGTCGAAACCGGCCCCGTCGATGTGCGAGTGGAAATCCACGTTGCCGCTAACGTAGCCGCGGAACTCGTCGAAGCCCTGCCTGGCCGGGTTGAATTCGACGTTGTAGCCCAAGTGCCATTTGCCGAAGAGGGCCGTCGCGTAGCCGCGTTTCTCGAGAACCTCGGCGAAAGTCGTCTCTTCCATCGCGAGCCCCGTTTGCCGGGTCGGGCCTTTCGCATAGACAACGCCCTCGATGCCGCTGCGCTGCTGGTAGCGCCCGGTCAGAAGCGCCGCGCGGGTCGGGCTGCACACCGGACAATTGGAGTGATAATCGGTAAACTTCATGCCGCTCTTGGCCAGCGCGTCGATGCTTGGCGTCTTGATCTTCCCGCTGCCGTAACAGCCGATGTCACCGTATCCCAGATCGTCGGCCATTATCAAAATGATGTTGGGCTTGCCGGCCGCCCTCGAACGAGCCCCGGCCTGACCATGGTCGAATAACAACGCCGCCGCCCCGGCCGCGACGAATTTCACAAATTCCCGTCGATTCATGTTGTCAGTCTTTCCTTGGCCTAGCTTTCTTTTCTACTGCTACGATCTCATCTAATGCTTCTACGATCTCACTGTCAATCATTTCCCTCGGGACAAAGCCGGCCAGTTTATGGTAGTGACTCTTGGAAAGATGGTTCGGCAGTTCAAGTCTCTTGAAAAACCTCTTAAAGAGTGGATCCCAAAAGTCGTCTGTCGCCTTGATGTCCGCCGACCAGGGATCAGGTTTGTCGATTGCCACAAAGGCTTTGCTGATTTCTTCAATTAATTCTCTCATAGTCTCTTTTCGTCGGTCAGCTTCAAATGTCCCAAAAAAGTCATCCGCGGGATCGCCCTGTGCATATGCAAGAAGAACTTCTTCCATACAAAGATAGTTCTCGATTTCCCGGCGATTCCATTGACGGCCCACGACGCCAAGGTCTTTCGGCAGTGGTTGCTCCAACCGATCAAAAATAGCTATTCCAACTAAATCCTTCTTGGCATACTTCAATCCCCAAAAGTGTTTTCTTACTTCAACAATCTGAGAGTTCTGCTGTTCAGCAACGTCTGTGATCAACTTATAGGTTTGCCGCTGACGGAAGACCTCCAAATGCGCATCAGGTTCATCAAAGAGTAGAGCCGTGTTTGGGTTCGCATACAAGTAGGCCAAGAGCAAGAGCGTTTGCTGGAGGCCCCGACCCGACGCGGAGATATCAAGTTTATGCTCGCTCTCCTTGTAAGCCATCGTTATTTCGCTACGCTCTGGGAAACACTTGGGAGCAAGCAAAGTGACCCCGAAAAGGTCCTTCATATGTTTGTTCAATTCATTCCACTGCGTGTCTTGGTCAGAGCGTTGGTAGATCTGGTAGCACAGATTCCGCAACACTTGCGCCGTTTGCCCTTGTCCGATCAACGCTCCAATTTCTCCGGGTTGTTTGACGTACTCACTGCTGGTTAACCCGGACATGGGCGGAAGGAAGGCGACACGAGTCTTATTCGCGTCCGATGGTATTGGCATCCTCTTTAGTGGTTTAGCCACACCGATACGAAGAGGACGACAGTAAAGAAACTCCTCATTAGCATAATCAAACTCGAGCCCACAGGACCAGACTTTCCCTGCTGTCACACCATCAACAGTGATTTCGACGCGGACGTTCTGGGTGCCTTTGCCACTACTGGTTCGAGTACGTTGATCCCGCCACAAATGCCTCATGTCGGGAATTGGTATTGTGAGAAGCTGATTGCGGCCTATGGAGACGCCCGGACGTTTCTCAGGCGACTTCTTATCGCTTCGTTTTGCATTCCATTGTCGCAGACCAATGTCCCAGAGCGTAAGTGCCTGCAAGGCCGTGGTCTTGCCCGAGTTGTTCGGGCCGATCAGCACAACAGACTTGCCCAACTCTATTTCCACATTCTGCAAATTCTTAAAGTTCTTAACACGCATGTAAGTCAACATGCTTGTCATCTCCTTGAGACTTAATTAGCTAAATCTGGTCTTCAATTTTCCAGTTCATACAATACTCAAAAGCTGGCATTCGCGTCAAATCGCATTTCAAGTTACTGAGCCGATTATTCTATCACCTCGACAAGGCCGGCGTCGATGTATTGGCCGCCGGTGGTTTGCCGGCAGTGGATGGCTATGCAATTCGAGCCGGCTTTCAGCACCTGCTGTGCCTTTTCGTCCAATGTCACTCGCACATAACTTGACGTGTAGTTCTTCAGTTCTGTCACAAGTCGGCCGTTGATATAGACCTCGGCATCCTCATCGTGGTGGATTGAAAGTTGCGGCATGCCAAACTCTGTGCTGCCCAACTCGAAGGTTCTGCGCAGCCAGATGTCCGAACCCTTCCACTCTGTGCGCACAACAGCGCCGGGCGTGCCCTTTGTGCCGAAACCGCCTTTGCCGGACTCCCACGCCGAGTCGTCGAAATTCGCCTCCTGCCAGCCGTCACTCGGCTTGCTCGTTGTGTATCTCCAACTCTGCGGCCGGCTCTGCGAGGTCGGGACAATTGTCTTGATGACCGGCGGCGGCAGATACAGGCGTTTGTTGGCCGCGGCGGCTTCTTCGGCGTCCATCTTTATCATCGCCCGGTCGTAGGTCATCATTCCGTTGACCTCGATTTCCACGTCGGTCGTCTGCGTATATACCGCCGCGGCCAGGCCGCCGCCGATCAGCGAACGCAGATTATCGATCAGCGTTACATACGCGGCGGTAAGCTCGTCGCGGGTCTTGTAGCTACGGTAGCCCCAATTCTTCTCGTTCTGCCACGTATGCCCCGGGACGGGCAGGCCCAGTCCACCGAACTCGCCGAGCACCACAGCGCGTTTTTCTTCTATTGGCGCCGTACCCGGCCCTGGGTATCTGTGAATGTCGTGTACGTCGCCGACACCGCGGTCGGTCCAGCCACTGGCGTTGTTCACCAGCCTGGTTGGGTCGAGTTGTTTTATCAGGTCTACTATGCGGGGCGTGTCCCATTGTCCCCAGCCTTCGTTGTAGGGAACCCACATGATGATGCTCGGGTGGTTGTAAAAGGTAGCGATCATCGCTTTCAATTCCGCCTCGAATTGTGCTGCCGATTCCGGCGTTCGCTGGATGTCAGGGTCGTTTCCGCCGATGTACTTATCGCCGCTGGGCATATCCTGCCAAACCAGCAAGCCGAGTTTGTCACACCAGTGGTACAGCCGGTCCGGCTCGATTTTGACGTGCTTGCGCAGCATGTTACAGCCCATTTTTTTCAACACCTCGATGTCGTAGCGAAGTGCCTCATCGCTCGCAGCGGCGTACAGTCCGTCGGGCCACCACCCCTGGTCGAGCGGCCCGAACTGAAACAGCGGCTCGTTGTTCAGGAACATGCGGTTAATCCCCGAGTCGTCCTTTTTGACCTCGATCTTGCGCATGCCGAAGTAGCTCGTCAGCTCATCGACCACGCCCTGTGGGCTGCGCAGCGAAATGGTCGCGTCGTAGAGATGTGGAGTGTCAGGAGACCACAGCTTTGCCTTCCTGATGTCCAGATTGTAGGGCTGACCGTGGTAGGTCGTGCTACGTTCTACCGCGAAATTGCCCTTGTCATCCTTAACGTGGATATCTATGACCAAATTCCGGTGGCTGCCAGTTACTTGGAAATCGAAGCGGACAATTCCGGCGTCGACATCGGGCGTGATAGCGACAGAACTGAGATAGGTCTTAGCCACCGGTTCGAGCCAGACGGTCTGCCAGATGCCCGTCACTGCGGTGTACCAGATGCCTCGGGGCTTGCTCACCTGTTTGCCTCTCGGCTGGTAGCCTGCGTTTGTCGGGTCCCAGACACTCAGTACGATCTCGTTCGGCCCGGCAGCCTTCAGCGCATCGGTTATATCGAACGTGAACGGGTCATATCCTCCGCGATGAGTGCCTACCTGCCTGTCGTTGACCCACACGGTCGTATCCCAGTCCACGGCGCCAAAATGTAGCAACACTCTGAGGCCCTTCCATTTGCCCGGTGTCTCGAACGTGCGGCGATACCACAGACGATTCTCCTGGCCAACCGGTTTCATCACCCCGGATAGAGCAGACTCCGCTGGAAAGGGCACGAGAATCTGCCCGTCAAAGTTTCGCGGCTGTCCCTGCTCTTTGGGCTTGATGGCGTATTCCCACAGTCCGTTGAGGTTCAGCCAATCCTTGCGAACCATCTGCGGTCGCGGATATTCGCGGTGGGCATTGTCCGGCGAAACCTGTTTGCCCCATCGCGTCATAAGCGGGCCTTCAGCCGGCTGCCAGTCGGCGTGTGCGAACGAGCAAAAGCAAAGGGCTGTGCACACGATGATTGAGAGAAACATCCTGTTTTGAGAAAGCCGGTTTTCAGTACTGTCAGACGCCATTTTTCTATCTCCCTTCCAATAGCCGTAATTTGGCCTGCAATTGACTCGTGGCAGCCCGGCTGCGCCGCGAAAGGCTATCGCACAACCTTCGGCCAAGGTAGAAAATCCTCGCTCAGGTTATAGGCAATCGGCGGGTTTTGCAACGAAATTTGGCCGAACCTCGCACCGTTGTCGGCGACGGGGGGAACTTGCGAGTCTTACTTCTGATGGCGAGTCCCCGAGATACCCAGGGGTAGGCAGACAGTTGCAAGAGAAGCATTTCAGTCTGTCACTTCCACCAGTGAGAGGCCATCGATCAGCATGTTGTAGACCTTTATTGCCTCGCCGTTGTCCATGCGAATGCATCCTCGCGAACCTGCGGTGCCGATCTGGTCGGGCTCTTTCGTGCCGTGAATGCCGAAACCATCCCGGCCTTTGGCCTCTCCGCTAAGACCATCTAGCGCCATCCATCTCGAACCCAAGGGATAATCCGGGTCTTCCGGCTGGTGAAGCCTTCCCGTGTCCGGATCGCGCCAGGAAGTCGCGTAAGCCTTTCCGCCCGGGCGCAGGCGCCAGAGCCCTGTCGGGGTTTCGGTGCTGGGTGTGCCCAGGCCGACGCTGAAGCTGCAAACGTAAGTATTCTGCAGGTACAGGTCCATCGTAAAAGTCGACCGATATACCTTGGCGTGGAACGGACCGTTGACGACCTTATACGTCCGTCCCGCCTGCAGGGCCCGGGGGTTGGTGATTCTGTTGATGTCCATGAGAATCTCGTAGGGCACTTTGCGCTGTTTGCCGACTACTTCTAATATGTCGCCGGGTTTGACCCGGTAGCCCTCACAGAGCGGATCATTGGGTAGAACGGTTTTGCTGAACAGCCATACGTTAGAAAGCTCGGAGAGTTGGGCCTTGACGTACTCGCGCTGCTTGGGGCCCATAGGCATTCTCAGCGCCTGGTTTAGACTATCGCGTGCTTCTACGATCCCGCTGGTTCCCTGGCCGATCAGCCCGGCGGCTTTGGCAATGAGCACGTCAGCTTCCGGGTTGGGCTCAACCGTTTCGGTAAGTTCGGGTTCGGGTGCGATCTGCAGCACGTCAGGCTCTGGTGTCACGGTCTCCGGTTCCGGTATCTCGATGACTTGCGGTTGGGGCGCGACCGCCACCGGTTCGCTCGGCCCCGTCTGCTCAACCATAATCGTCTCGCTGATGTCGGGCACGTTAACGTCGGCATTGGAGTCGGCCGGATAGTCGTTCTCGAGAGGTTTGTTTTCATCTTCAGCACCTGCGCCGAAAGGACCGTAAATGAAAGCAATTACCAGAACAACAACGAGCAGGGCCAAGACTGTATATGTCCGGTTCCGGGCTTTTCGTCTGGCTTGCGGGCCAAAAGGATGACGAGCCATTTTATTCTCCTTTGCGGTTATCCAAAATATGTTATTTGCTCATCAGTTACGAGCATATCTACCGACTCATCGTGATTGTCTGTCGGTATCGAATCAAGAAGCTGCTCTGCGAAGCCGAAGCCACATTTTGCAGCCTTTAGTTCGGGATTGGCGAAAAACCTGTCGTAATAGGCCCCTCCCCGGCCGAGACGATGTCCCTCTTTGTCGACCCCCAACAGGGGGGTCACGACCAGATCGATCTCGCCAAACGGCACTGGCACGCCCGACATCGGGTTGCGCAGGCCGGACGCGGAGGTGGAGAAACCTGTTTCCAGGGAGTTTATCTGTACTGCTATCATGTGTCTTTGCTGCCAGGAAATCTTCGGCACGGCGACTATCTTTCCAAGCTGCCAGGCGTGAAGTATGACCTCGGAGGTGTCCACTTCATGCGGAAGCGACACGAACATCATTACCGTTGATGCTTCCTGGAAATGCGATGTTGAGAGCAGATTGCGGCACGCTTTTCGACTTTTCTCGTTTCTCTGCTCGGGACTTATCGCAAGCAGGCAATCCATTAACTCGCGGCGCATCTGGGCCTTGTCCATTTTTTCGATCATCCTTAATCTATGGAACCGTCTTCAACGGGTTTGCTATTTTGTATCAAAGTCTGAAGCTTTTGTAAATAGCGCTGAATATCATTTTCGTGACCGCTGCCTTTTGGCGCGTAATATCTTTTCTTCACGCCCGCCGGGAGATATTCCTGCGGCACGAAGCCGTCCTTAAAATTGTGCGGGTACTTATAGTCGGCTCCGAAACCGGCCTTTTTCGCAGCGGCGTAATGACTGTCCTTCAAATGTTTCGGCACGCGTTGAGTCGGCTGCTGCTTGGCATCGGACATCGCCTGCCAAATCGCAGAAGCCGAGGCGTTTGACTTGGGGGCGCACGCAACATACAGCGCGGCCTGCGCCAGCGCCAACTGAGCTTCGGGCAGACCGACAAATTCGGATATCTGAACGGCCGCGGCCGCCAGCACCGTTGCCATCGGGTCGGCGTTGCCTACGTCTTCCGCTGCACAAATCGCAATCCGCCTGGCAACAAAACGCGTATCTTCTCCGCCCGCCAGCATCCGGGCGAGCCAGTATACAGTGGCATCCGGGTCGGAGCCCCGCATGCTTTTCTGCAAAGCGCTCGCCAGGTCATAGTGCGTATCACCCGTGCCGTCGTAATCAATTGTCTTTTGTTGTATCGACTGCTTCGCAACTTCAAGATTAAATTTTATTACAGTCTTGTCCTGGTCGAGATCGGACCCTTGCCCGGGCCCTCGGGCAGCCTGCGACAGCACGGCTATCTCAAGGGCTGTCAACGCCTTTCTGGCGTCTCCATCACTCATCACGGCCAGGTACTTAAGTGACCTCTCGTCTGCTTCGACATTGAATCTGCCGAGCCCACGTTCGGCATCGTCAATTGCAGTTGTGAGCAACTGCAGGATATCGGCATGGCTAAGCGGTTCGAAGCGAAACACCGTACTTCGGGAAATCAAGGGCGAGTTAACAGAGAAAAACGGGTTTTCAGTAGTGGCGCCTATGAGAATCAGGACGCCCGCTTCGACATCGTCGAGCAGGACATCCTGCTGAGCACGGTTGAAACGATGGATCTCGTCGATGAAAAGCACGGTCCTGGTTGCGCTGCCTGCAAGCCTGTCGCGGGCGTCGGCTATTACCTGGCGAACGTCCTTGACGGTGGCGGCCGGGGCGCTGAGACTGTGAAACCTTGCCCTGCTGCTGTTTGCGATCACCTGTGCAAGTGATGTCTTGCCCACGCCGGGAGGACCGTAAAATATCAGACTGCTTAGCCTGTCGGCCTCGAGCATCCTCGTCAGCAGCTTGTCGGGCCCAAGAAAGTGTCTTTGTCCGATAAACTCATCAAGCCTTCGAGGTCTCATGCGAGCCGCCAGCGGTGTTGCCGAAACCATGTTGGCTCTTTCAGAACTGTCAAACAACGTATTATAGGCCTTTTCTTTGTCCATCAGCAGTATTATACGCCGAACGTGCGAGGCTGTCGAAAACTAAGTTGAGTCCCTCTCTACAGGCGGTTGTTTGATCTGCATTTTCAGTATTGAAACTCTGCAAAAAAAATTCGGAAAAACCTTAATTTACTTGATTTACAGTTGAATTGCACGAATATGTCATATAGACTTTGTGCCCGGAAAGCGTTCTATGGGGTTTTATTTATATGCGTTCATAGGTAATTGGAGTTAATTATTGTCACACACTCTTGGTTGCGTTAAAGGAAGTTTGGCGTTGAAATCTGTTTTAGCAAAGCTTTCATGAAAGGAGTAACTATGGTACGCAGAAAAATGTTATTGAGTGTTGTGGTGGTGGGAATGTTTAGCACGGCGGCTTTCGCGCTGTCCCCGATGGGCCCGCCGGTGGCTGGGTTGCCGCAGGGTTCGCACACTGTCGGCATTGGATATTTCCATAGTGACATGAATTTGGAGGTCTCTGGACCCGGGTTCGGAATAACTGGAGGTTCAGGAGCGGCAGTAATAACCGATATCCAGAGCGACTCGTTTTATGTGTGGCTAGGGTACGGCATTTCGGATGACTGGGCTCTCTACGGAGGCGTCGGAGTTACGAACGCAGAATTCCCCGCCGATGGCAGTGGTGCCCCTTTCGACGGCGATGACGGTTTCGGCTTCGGTATCGGAACGGTTAAGACACTTGCCGAAGATGGCGACATCAAATGGGGCATCCTGGGCCAGCTTACTCAAGGAAAGAGTGAGGATAATATTACAACTGTCGCCGACCAAACGTTCGGTAACGGTTCTATACAGCAGTCCTTTCTCAATTCCCGGCAGGCACCCGATGAAACTCGAGTGGTACGAGGTGCAAGTAGCTCTTGGCCCGATGGTTCCGGTATGTGAGGGCGTCTGTCTGTATGGTGGGCCTTTCCTGAACTTCACAGAGGCCGATCTGGAAATCAAAGGTTCCCGCGAGGAGTACGAGCTTGAGCAGCGACTGCAGTTGGGTGCTTATATCGGTGCTCTGGTCAGCCTCGGTGATCCGAATGCCTCTTTGAGCGCTGAATTCCTGTGGACAGGTGAGGCTTGGGGCGTTGGCATCGGCGCGTCGATCAGGTGTCCATAGCCGGCAACACCTGCTTTATTAAGAGTTTATGAAAGCCAGATGATTGTAGGAGGGCTGCGGGCTTTGTGCTCGCAGCCCTGTTTTGTCACCCGAGGAGCGGTTCCCTTTCTTGGTGCAACTTTAAAAAATCCCAAAAAAAGTCTTTTTTTTTGTTTCAATTCATAGCTGCGTGACGATAAACTCTTTGGAGAGGTGGTTAACGATATCAGTATTGATAAGGGCGTTTTTACGTGGAAAGGCGACAGGAAGTTTAATGAAAGGCTTTTCAAGGAGATGAAAATGAAGAAAAAGGGACTTTTATTAGCTACGGTAATCTTACTCAGCGCAGGGGGTTTAGCGCAAGCCCAGGAAGACGCCATTGGTGTTACACTTGATGCCACCTGGGTCAGCAAGTACCTGTGGCGCGGCATTGACTTGCTCGACGACAAGGCCGCGTTCCAGCCAAGCGTCGACGTCGATCTGTTTGGCAGCGGTTTCAGTGTCAACGTCTGGGCCTCGTATCCAGCCGCCGCCGGCGATATGAACAAGACAACAGCGGTGTCGCCAGACGGCACCAGAGGGGTCAGCAGGGTGGACGCCACTGAATTCAACTATACCATAGCATACGACACGGTCTTATGTGAGGGTGAGGATTGGGCCACCGCCATTAGGGTCCAAGGTATTTACCGAGACTTCATCGACCGACCTAGCCAGGCGGCCGACGACGAGGAAGTCGGTTTACAGGTAGCCCTGCCTAATTTGTGTCCGGCAGGTGTTGTCCCCAGCTACTATGTTGGCAAGTTATGGCCTGCTAAATCCGGCACACCGAGCGCCGGTAAGGCCGACCTTCCAGGAAATTACGGCGGTTGGGTCCACATCTTTGGCTTAGGCTATGACTTGAAAATACCGGGACTTACCGCTGATACGCCCGAGCAGGTCGTCAGCTTTAGCGCTGCAGCAGTCTACAACGACGGTTTCGCCGGTGGAGGTGTTGATCATGACTGGTCGCACGCGGTCTTCGGCGTCTCAACGAGCTTCGAATTGGCCGAGAATGTGAACCTCACCCCGGGATTCTACTATCAGTCATCCTGGGAGGATACGGTTAACCCCGAGGACGAAATGTGGATGAGCATTGGCGCATCGTGCAGATTCTAATACTACCGCAGTTGTCATAATGCGAACATGAAGAAGGCCGGCCTCTCAGCGGAGAGAACCGGCCTTCTTCCGTACATGTGCTCCTGGAAAAGGTTGTGCCCGGGGGAGCCCGCTCTGTGATTGGGGCATGGTGGATCTCCCAGACCGACTCTTACTCTTAGCGATGAGGCGCCCGGCTAACGTGTCGGGGAGTGGAGGAGAGGGAAGGACTGGAAGCTGGAGGGAAATTGTTTTTCTTGTTGACAGGTACTTGAAGTGCGCCCTACATTAGGTACATCTTGGATTATTCAAGAGGGGAAGTATATTATGAGAATCGGAAGAGTTCTTTCTGAACGTGGCCTTTTGGAAATCACCCGTTGCGTGCTGGTCGGCGCGGTCCTGCTGCTATCCTGGAACGCCATGGCGGCAACTGCGGGCGAGATCCCGAAAGGCGACCACGGCGCTGCAACTATGGAGCATCAAATCAGCGAGCTGGCCAAGCTCTTGCCTGCGGGCGACCTCCGCAAGGCTCCGCCGGGTTTTGACCCCGTTGTTTGGGATGCGTTCATTCCCACGGACAATGTGCTTACTCTCGACCGCGTCAAGCTCGGCCACAAACTCTACTTTGAGAAGCGCTTGTCGGCGGACGGCACCGTGGCGTGCGCCACCTGTCATGACGTGACTCGCGGATTCACGGATCAGTTGGCAGTCTCGGAGGGCATCAAGGACCAGAACGGGCGCCGAAACGCGCCGACGACGTTGAATGTTGCGCTGCTGCAAACGCTATTTCTTGACGGACGTTCGCCCACGCTCGAGCATCAGGCCAGGTTGCCCATCGTCAATCCCATAGAGATGGGTATGCCTGACGGGGCCGCTGCCGTGAATGCCATCGGCGACGATGCAGAGTACCAGGCTGCTTTTAGAAAGGCCTACGGACGGCCGGTAAACTACGAAGACATCGGCAGGGCCATCGCCGCCTTCGAGCGCACGCTGATTTTTGTGGACTCGCCTTTCAGGCGTTTTCTGGCAGGCGACGATGGAGCGATTTCCGCCGAAGCTAAGCAGGGCTGGGTCCTGTTCAACGAAAAGGGTCGCTGTGTAACATGCCATCCTATAAACACATCGAATCCGCTTGGCACCGACAACCGTTTCCACAATATAGGCGTCTCGGCCCGGCATCAGAACTTTGGTGTGTTAGCGAGGCAGGGCTTGAGCGCATTACAGCAGGACCCCTCGGAACAGAAGCTCGACGAGTTGGCGCTCTCGACGGATATGAGCGAGTTGGGCCGGTTCATGGTCACAAAGAACCGCCCAGATATCGGCGCGTTTCGCACCTCGCTTCTGCTGAACATCGCAATTACACAGCCATACATGCACGACGGATCTATCGAAACGCTCTGGGATGTAATGGACCATTACAACAAGGGAGGTGAGCCCAATCTGTTTCTTGACGGCGGCATTGAGCCGCTGGCATTGACCGAAGCCGAGATAGACCAGCTCGTTGAGTTTCTCTTCACCCTTACCGACGAGCGTTTTGCCCGGCAGAACAACCGGCAACGCGACCGGCAGAGAGAGCAGGCCCGGAAGGAACGTCCCCTGCGGGACGACGATATGGCATTCCGTCTGAAGCTTGCCTTTGAGAAGTAGGTGCGCGACTGCCGAGAGATTATAAGGAGCGATCCATGAATCCCAAATTCAAAAGCGTCGAAACAAAATACATGGAAGAACGCGAGGGCTTTTTCCGCGGTCTGAACAACCTGGACCGTCGGTCTTTCTTCAAGGTCTCGGCCGCGGCCATGGGTGCGGCAGCGGCCTCCGGTGTGGTTTCATGCCCGTCATTCCAGTCGGTGGCTGTCGCCGGGCAGGCCGCTACGTCGCAACGGAATACGCCGTTTCGCTTTGCCTATATCTCCGACTCGCACCTCTACGAGAAGAAGATCAACGACCGCTTCGCCCGATCGCTGCTTCGAGCCGTAGAGGACATAAACAGCCTTGATCCTCAGCCCGACTTCGTATTCTACGGTGGCGATCTGGCTCAGCTTGGCCGGCCCACGGAACTCGATTTCGGTGCGCAAATCCTCAAGGGCGTCAAGGCGCCGCTGAAGATGATGGTCGGCGAGCACGATTGGTATCTTGATATGGGCCAGAAGTGGCAAGAATTGTTTGGCGAACCGACTTACTCGTGGGACCACAAGGGAGTACACATGATTACGCTCAACAGCGTAGTCGAAAAAGATTTCTGGACTGCTCGCGGGCTGAGCAGAGAAGAACGAATGATGACCGTTGCGGGTCTGGACAACGGCGTCCAGAGTTCGTTCTCGGTCGGCGAGTCCCAGCGCGAGTGGCTCAGGAAAGATTTGGCCGGTTACTCCGACAATACGCCGATCATGGTCTTCTCGCACTCTCCTCTCTACAAGCTGTACAAAAAATGGAATTTCTGGACCGACGACGCTGACCAAGTACAGGCGATCCTGAAACGCTTCGAGAGTGTCGTGGTCATCCACGGCCACACGCACCAGATGCTGACCAACAGGATCGGAAACATCCATTTTCACGGCATGCTCTCGACCGCTTGGCCGTGGCCCTACGCTCCTGAAGGGATGCCGGAGCTGACAATCGAAATGAACCGTCCGGATCCGTTCAATCCAAACGACGGCTGCGGCGACGGAGAAGTGCAGGTTCATGCCGACGGACTCGTTGACAAGGTATACAATCTCTGGAACCGCAAGGCAATTACCCTCAGCAGAGCGTACACGGCCAGTTGGGGCAGCAAGGACGTGCCACCGAGACCGAATCGCGCAAGCTATTAGTATGAACAAGGAGACTGTTATGCGTAACATATCTACTGTGGCTCATGTGAGATTCGTGCTGCTGTGTGCAGCCTGTGTTCTTGTGACTGTCGTGCTCGCGGGATGCAGGGAAGAGGCCGAGCTTACGACGTGTGACGGAACCGGCAAGGCGATGGTCGCCAGGGATGCCACCGGGCGGGAACTGGCGGATGCTCTGATGGCTCAGTGGAAGCGAGACCACCCGGAAGCCGACTGGGTTGCGCAGGAAAAGGAGCGTCATGAGCTTAAACCTCCCGCCGATAATTCCGCTTTGCTGGCCGGTGGCCAGGCAGACGGGCACACCTACGGCCAACATGACAAGAGGGATCTTCTGTTGTGGGCTCGCGAAACCGAGAAATTCGTCGTGGAGGGATCACGGATCTTCCACAGTGGCGATTTATTGGCAAGCACTGTTGGTGTCTCGTGCGACATGTGTCATCCGCACGGTTCCAACACCCATCCGGAAACCTATCCGAAATTCCAGACTCAACTGGGCCGCGTAGTCTTACTTCGCGACATGATAAACTGGTGTATCGATAATCCGGTGCGCGGCAGGCGTCTGGACCCTGACGACCCTGCGATGCGAGCCCTAGAGGCATACATCATGGCTCAGCGCAGCGGCACAGCGATGGACTACGGCAAGCACTGAGTGATTTGCTCGACAGAAAAGGGGGTTAGATTGGCGGAGATTGCAGTGCGGACGCGACAAGTCTAAGAGGGTGTCTCAAAAGTTGATCGTCGGCCCGAGCCCCCGCGGCGCTTGAGCGCCGAAGGGCTCGAGCGAAAAGACCCAGGGCACGAAGGCCGAAGCAGGCGATGTTGGTTCTATCGTCGATGCAGGCCGACAAAGCCATGGGGCTTTGCAGCCGGGCGAAGCCAGAGCAACTTTTGAGACACCCTCTAAGTCACTCTGCCGACCATCAATCGCGCGGTTTCAATCAGAGCATCCCTGGCGTCGC
>JADHXR010000014.1 GCA_016782865.1 Phycisphaerae bacterium | reverse complement strand
GACAGGTTCGTCGGCTCTACGGGACCGTCCGTGCCGGTGAATGCAAGGCCGTCGGGCAGTGGGATTCTCGTTGTGAATCCGCCGTAGCCTTTGGCGTCTTCGGAGCCGCCCAGCCGCATGTCGTTTTCCAGTGCGAGCAGCTCGATCTGAAAGTCGATCTTGCGCATGTCGTCTTTGGCGCTGTGGACCGTGATGGTCGTTGTCTCTTTTACGAACGGTACTTGCTTTCCGGTTGAATCGGTCCTCAGCGGTGACTTCCAGTAGACGCTGAGCTGCAGGGCGCGCGACTTGGAATCCGGAGTCAGTATCTTGGCGTCGTAGACATCCCAGCGAGCATCTATTGTCGCCCAGGGATCGCTGAGTTTCATGTCGCTGAGCCACACCTGGTGCCAGGCCCAGAATACGCCGCGATGATGCAGGTGGTCGCGCGGGAAGTCTTCGGTCAGGACCTCGCCGTCGAGGCCGTACAGGGGATGGATGTAGTTGGCGCGCGTGTATTTGCCGTCCAGGGATTTGTGCTTGCGCTGGTAGACCATTACTTTCTCCGGGCCCTCTGAAATGACAAAGCCCTGCTCGGTTGGCACAATATTGATGGGATGTTGCGCTGCCGTGCCGCAGGCGGCAAGTGCTGCAACGATCATCAGGGTCGCCGAGGCTGTCAGGAATTCGTTTCTGAAATCTTTCATCGCTCTATCCTTTCCGTCAAATAACATGAACTCTTCAATGACTCTGCAAATTATAACCTTTTCGACCCCGAGACCGGTAGGGAATATTTAGATATCAAGGATTAAGAATCAAAATTGCGGAATCCCGGCGTGCCGGGATGACTTCCTCAATTTTACACTTTGCATTTTGATTTTTGATTTATATCATAGGAGGTTATGGCTTATCAAGACAAGTTCGGATACAAGACAACGATAGAAAACGACCACTGGCGCGACGAAGAGTTCCAGTGGTCGCGGATTCTCTCGGCGGGCGACCCGGCCAAAAGTATGGTCCTGCTCTATATACAGAAGGCGTGCACCGCATTTCACGAGTTTGAGCCGGCCTGGAAACAGGGGGCATTGAAGGGCGAGCAGCTCGACTTCTTCCGCCGCCGGCTGGCAACGAGGATCGGGCATGTGCTGACCACAATGAAGAATAACAGTCTTGACGCGATCAAAGGCGCGGCGGAGCTTGAAGGGATTCTGCGCTCGGTCGAGTCAGCGAAAACACTTGATGAACTGGCTGAACTGACCGAGGAAGTTCACGCCGTCAACCACGTGCTTGCCGATTCCCTGGAAAAGAGTTAGAAGCACCACAAGTTAAGATGGAGGTAGATCATGAAAGCTCTTACCCGTCGTGGTTTCATGAGAAGTTCGATTGCCGCCGGATTTGCGTCGGCGCTGCCGTTTTCGCGTGCGCTTGGAGCGAATGACCGCATCAACGTCGGTGTGGTCGGTCTGGGTGGACGCGGCGTCGGAGCACACGTCCCGTCATTCGAGAAGCAGCAGGGTGTCGCGGTAGTGGCTCTGAGTGACCCTGACCGACAGCGGATGGGCGCAGCGGCCAAAATGATCGAGACGAAATACAATCACAAGGCCGGGCAATACGTCGATATGCGCGAGATGTTCGATCGCGGTGACATCGACGTCATCGGCAACGCAACCCAGAACTACTGGCACGCCCTCAGCAACATCTGGGCCTGCCAGGCGGGCAAGCACGTCTACGTCGAGAAACCTCTGTCGCATTACATCTGGGAAGGCCGGCAGATGGTCAATGCCGCCAGGAAGTACGACCGCATCGTTCAATGCGGGACCCAGCACCGCTCGGAGAGCATGTTTGCTCAGGGCATCGAATGGATTCGCCAGGGCAATCTCGGCAAAATCAAGTACATCACGGCGTTTGCCAACAAGCCGCGCGCCTCATGCGGCAAGCGCGAGACCCCGCTGCCGATCCCCGAAGAGATCGACTACGATCTCTGGTGCGGCCCGGCAAAGAAGGTGCCGATTTATCGCGACCGGCTCCAATACGATTGCAGCTTCGATTGGAACACCGGGGACGGCGAATCGTGCAATCAGGGCGTTCACGAGGTTGACGTGGCCCGCTGGTGCCTGGGCGAGAAGATGCTGCCCCGCCGGGTAATGAGCATCGGCGGCCGGTTCCTGTTCAACGACGCCTGCGATGTCCCCAATACGCAGATAATCTACTACGATTTTCCCACCGCTCCGGTGCTCTACGAAGTACACAACCTGCACAAGAGCAAAGACTCGAACGAAGCGCCTGATTTTCGCGGAGAGCGGGTGGGCGTGATTGTAGATTGCGAAGGCGGACGGGTAAGTCTCTATCAGGGTATCGCCTGGGATGACGAGGGCAAACAGATCGCATCATTCAAAGGCGGCGGTGATCATTTCGCCAACTTCATAGAGGCCGTTCGCAGCGGACGCCGGGAAGATCTCAACGCGGAGATCCTCGAAGGGCATCTCTCGACCGCGGTGACCCATACCGGCAATATCTCGTATCGTCTGGGCACAAAAGCGTCTGAGCGACAGATGCGTAGAGCAGTCCGTGACGTTCCGCTGTTTGATGAAATGTATGACCGGCTGCTGGAGCACCTCTCGGCACACGAAATCGACGCTGGCGCAAAGACGGTGACACTTGGCCCCTGGCTCCAGATCGATAGAGAGAACGAATGCTTCAAGGACAACAAGCGGGCCAATCGTCTGGTTCGCGGATTTTACCGTGAGCCGTACACCGTGCCGGATTTGTCGAGCTAACGTCGGTTCTTACGCTGGTCGAGTCGCTCGCCGAGGGGACGGCGTACGGGAATGTCCAACGCACCGCTTGCCTCCAGTTCGTCGAAGAGCTGCTTTTTCATGGCTTCTATCTTCTCGACGTAAGCAGGGACATTGATCAGATTGTGCCGCTCGTGCGGATCGGTTTGCAGGTCGTAGAAACCGTCGTGGTCCCAGACTCCGTGATAGAAGATGTACTTGTACCGGTCGGAGCGAATAGCAAACACCGTCGGCGTCGCGGGGAAGTTCCACTCCCAGTAGTACTCATACAGGATGTGATCGCGCCACCGGGCGGATTTGCCGCGCAGCAGGGGCAGAAAGGATTGCCCGTCCATCTTTGCCGCCTTGGGCGGCTGCACGCCCGCGGCGGCCAGCAGCGTCGGCGCGATGTCGATGTTCTGCACCATCTGCGTGACTTTCGTCCCCGGCTCGATCATCCCGGGCGCGTACGCAAGCATCGGCACGCGGATCGACTCCTCGAATGCATCGCGTTTGTCGTAGAAGCCGTGCTCGCCGAGTTCGAAGCCGTTGTCACCCATGTAAACGACCAGCGTCGATTTGCTCAGGCCCGTTTCGTCGAGGTAGTTGAGCAAGCGGCCGAGGTTCTCGTCGAGCCCGTGCACGGTCTCACAGTACTGTTTGTACAACTCGTCGAACGAAGGCACGGGATCGTTGTCGTACTGTCCTGTTTCCATGTGGTCCACGCCGTGGATACTGTAGCGCCGCTCGCGGACCCAGTGCGGCTGCGTCTGATAGTTGCGCTCGGTGTTGGCCATCGTCTCGGGGCGTTTGACCTTGTCCTTGCCGTAGCGCCCTTGATACCGCTTGGCGGGCTGGAAGGGATAATGGACCGCCTTAAACGAGAGATAGAGAAAGAACGGCTTGTCGGTGTCTCGACCGTCCTTGAGCCAGGCCAGCGCCTGGTCCGTGAGGACGTCGGTGGTGTATCCCTCGAACGTCCGGCGCTTATTGTTGATGTTGAGCGTGGGGTCGAAATACACGCCCTGGCCCTTGAAGCTGACCCAATGATCGAAGCCGGGTCTGGGCGCATCGTGCTCGTGCCCCATGTGCCATTTGCCGACGAAGGCGGTTTGGTAGCCTTCCCTTTGCAGATACTGTGGGAAGAACACCGTGCCTTCGGGCTCCGGCCGCTGATTGTCGGCGATGCGATGGTGGTGCATGTACTGTCCGGTGAGGATCGACGCCCGGCTCGGCGAGCATAGTGACGTGCTCACGAATGCGTTGGCCAGGTGCGCACCCTGTAGCGCCATGCGATCCATGTTCGGCGTCTGAAGAAAAGCCGGCGAGTCTTCCATGAACCCCATAAAGTCGTAACGATGATCGTCGCTGAGGACGAAGACGATATTCCGCCCTTGCGACTTGCCGCGGCGCGCAGCGTGCAGAGATTGCCCCGCGGCGCCAAGGAAGGCCAATGCAGCCGTGCCGCGGCAGGCTGACCTGAGCAAATCTCGCCTGTTGAAGGATACCCTCTGTGGATTATCGTTGTCAGTCATGGTCGTTGTCTCCTGCTGAAAAAAGAAGCCTGCTCGTTCGACTCTTGAGTCCGGTTATTCTAACCGAGGATTCGTTTGATTGTAAAGAAATGAAAAGTGTGACATTTGTGCGGCGACCAGCTACAATCGCCTCAAACCTTGAAAAGGATTGGTGGCTATGGATTACTATCGAACGAAACCGCATGGGATATCTCGGCGCAGCTTTCTCAGGGCCACCATCACTGCGGCGACATGGGGGGGCGTTGTGCGGCAAGAGAGCCTGCGAGCCGCCGGATCATGGGACAACAGACCCAACTTCATTATCTTCTTCACGGACGATCAGGGATACAACGACGTAGGTTGTTTCGGCTCGCCTTTTATTCGCACGCCCAATTTTGACAGGATGGCCCGCGAAGGAATGAAGTTCACGAGCTTCTATGCGCAGCCTGTCTGCGGTCCCTCACGCGCCGCCCTTATGACAGGGTGCTATCCCATACGGGTGGGCGAACCGCAGAACAAGAAGAACCAGCACACCGTGCTGCACCCGAAGGAAATCACCATCGCCGAGGTGCTCAAGGGCGCCGGATACTCCACGGCTATGGTTGGCAAGTGGCACTTGGCCGGAGGGCGTAAGAACAAGTACGATCCGAAGCTGATGCCGAATGCTCAGGGGTTTGACTATTTCTACAACTACCTGCGTTTGAACGCGGTTCGCAGCGGCAAATGGAAACTCGTGCCCCCTCGCCCGGCCAAACCTGCGGGAACCGGCTGGTCCGGGCGCATGATCGATGCCGTCGAAAATACCCAGCTATACGATCTGGAGGCGGACATCGAGGAGAGATACGATCTGGCCGAGCAACACCCGCAGATCGTGGCTCGGTTAACCAAGCTGATCGACAGAGCCCGCGAAGATCTGGGCGACCACGAAACGGTCGGCAGCGGCGCAAGATTTTTTGACGGCCCCAGGCCGACATCGAGGAGTTAGGCCGGTCATTAGCGTGATGGCCGTTCTTACGCCACTGTTTGGACAGCACAAGCAATCTCGTCTGCGGATTCTTCTTGACGGCAGGGTGGCCAAACTGGTATAAATACAAGAGTTGGAGCATGAATTCTCGGGCTCCCGGTAAGGTAAAATGCTCATTCTTGGCCGGCTGCCTAGATTGGGCGTCAAGAAGTAGGAGGCAGGCGAAGGCACAGACCATTGTCGATCATTTCAATTCCATTATCTCTTAAAGGAGGATTACTATGTGTAGACGAACGCTTCTTCTCGTTTCTCTTGGCTTGCTGCTGTGTGTGACGGCAGGTGCCGCCAGGGCGGACCTGGTGGCATATTGGTCTATGGATGAGGGTTCCGGCACGACGGTCGGTGACGCTATGGGGGTGTGGGATGGGACCATCACCGGTGATGTCACATGGATCGACGGCCACCAGGGGATGGCGCTGGATTTCCCGGGCGGTAACAACTACGTGAATTTCGGTAACGTCGAGATAGGCCCATCCATGACCTTGTCCTACTGGTGCTTCAACGCCGCAAAGACTTTTGAGAGGCCGCTCGGCCAGCAGGCGGGCAACTACACAACCGTTCCCGGCTGGGCCGTATATTCGCGAGATGAGGGCGAGGGCGGAGTCTGGTTTAGGGTCCACGGCGCCGATGACGCATGGAACGGCGGCGATATAATTATCGGCGACAATCTGTCCAAAGACGAGTGGTATCATCTGGCGTTCACCTTCGACGGCGAGACCCGTGAACTCAAGGGCTATTATAACGGCGAGCTGAAAGCCTCGAAGATCTGCGAGGCGGGCCGTGCTATCTATCCGGCTCCAAGCGATCTGCGGCTCGGCAATACCGGAGCCGGCGAGGCCTACACCGGGGCGTTGGATGAGGTCGCTATCTGGGATCATGTAATGGCTGAGGACGAGATACTCGCCGCGATGGACGGTCATCTCGGCGGAGCAAATCCGAGCGCTTCGCGTCCCGAGCCGGAAGACGGTGCCCTGTATGAGAACAACTGGGCCAATCTGCGCTGGAAAGCCGGAGCTTTTGCCGCCTCGCACGATGTGCATCTCGGCACGAACTTCGACGACGTCAACACCGGCGCCGAAGATACATTTGTCGGCAGCACTGGAGCCGTCTTCCAGGTGGTCGGTTTCCCCGGTTTTCCATTTCCTGACGGCCTGCAACCCGGCACGACCTACTACTGGAGAGTCGACGAGGTCAACGACGCCAACGCGGCAAGCCCCTGGAAGGGCGACATCTGGAGCTTCATGGTTCCGCCCAGAACCGCGTATTTCCCCGACCCGATTGACGGCGCCGAATTCGTAGACCTCGATGCCACGCTCAACTGGACACCGGGTTTCGACGCCAAGTTACACACCGTATATCTGGGCGACAGTTTCGAAGATGTCAACAACGCCACCGGAGGATCTCAACTGGGAACTGCAAGCTATAAGCCGGCCAGCCCGCTCGAATCGGAGAAGGTTTATTACTGGCGCGTCGATGAATTTGACATCGTGGCGACGCACAAAGGCGATGTTTGGAGCTTCACGACGCCGGGCGCCGTGGGCAATTCCCAGCCGGCTAACGGCGCTGTGGACGTACAGATATTGACAACTCTTAGCTGGACGCCAGCGGACACCGCCGCTTCGAGCGATCTGTACTTCGGCACCGATGCCGATGCTGTTGAAAATGCCACCGCGGCCTCGCCTGAGTACATAGGCAACAAAGCACTCGGCTCGGAAAGCTATGATCCCGGCAAGCTCGTATTGAATGCGAATTACTACTGGCGTGTGGATGCCGTCTACGCGGACGAGACGGTCAAGGGCCTACTCTGGAGTTTTGCGACCGCCGACTTCGTCGGAGTGGACGATTTCGAGGCCTACAATGATGTCGATCCACCTGATCCCAACAGCAATAGAATATTCGACAAATGGATCGACGGCTTTGGAACCACTACGAATGGCGCTCTTGTCGGCAACGACCTTCCTCCTTATGCCGAACAGACTGTCGTTCACGGCGGCGCTCAGTCGATGCCATATTTCTTCGACAATAATCTGAAGACTTCAGAGGCGACCCTGACGCTGGTTGACCCGAAAGACTGGACCCAGGAGGGCGTTACGCGATTGTCACTATGGTTTAGAGGCGATTCGGCTAACGCCGCCGAGCAGATGTTTGTCGCTCTCAACGGTAACTCGGTGGTCTATCACGACGATCCTGCGGCGACGCAGGTAGGCAAATGGACCGAATGGAGCATCGACCTGCAAACGTCCGCCGACCAGGGCGTTGACCTTGCCAATGTCAATACGATTGCCATTGGTTTTGGCACCAAGGGCAGTCCGGCGGCCGGCGGCACAGGGACGATGTACTTCGATGACATCCGGCTGTATTGACCAGACGAGCAGCCGCAGCCTTAGGCACTCTAACAAAACCATGATCTACTACGGTCGGCTACAAAGCCCAAGGCCCGCGTTGTCGGCGGAAAACGTCCTCAACGTGCCTCAGCACGCCTCCGGGCCTTTTCCGCCTGCCGCCTTGGCCTTGGGCTTTTCGCTCGACCTCGTGACGAACCTAGTTTTGTTAGAGTGCCTTAATTTGAGTGTTGTCTGACGATCAGGATTTGCACAAGTTAGGGGCCTGCGCCGATTAGCTCGGTGCGGGTCCCGCTTGCCAACGGGTCCGGGCTTAATGCCGCTGTGTAAGTTTGACCTCGGGCATCTTGTAGCAATAGGCCCAATACCGAGACTCGCTCCAGGCCGACTCGGCTTCGAAGGGCCGGCCCGGGAAAAGCTCTCTGTTGTCAGGCACATGCTGGATTTTGATTGCGAGTCGTTTGACTCCTTCGGTCAGGTGACGCGGAATGAGAAACTCCTCTTCGCGCCAGCGGCGATTGCCTGTTATGACGGTGTGCTGGGTCTTGCCAAGCTCTCCTTCGGACCGGGGGTAGCTGTACACGCAGGTGTTGCTGCCCGCCGTGTACCACTGTCCCACATAGTTCCACGCGGCGTCCGACTTGTCGGGTCTGACCCATACATTGGCGCGCTGGTTCGGATAAAGGTAATCGAACTTGCGACGCAGCATCACGCCCAGGTTATTGGGATCGAGGCGCATCTTGAACTGCGATGTCCCCTTCATGATTCGCACCCGGTCCTGCTCAGCGGCAAAGTGCATTCGCGCGCCGTGATGATCCGGACCCAACTCGTAGCGTGAGGTCAGCAGATAGGGCTCGCCCGCCGTAGGAGATTTGTACTCTGACCTTGTCGTTCCTGAACCTCAATCTTCGCATGACGGAAAAAGGGCATGGGCCAGTAGCAGGACAGATAAACGTTCTTATCGTCGTAGCGAATCACCAGAGGAAAGCCTTTGACAAGGTACTCGCGATTATTGCTGTTGTAAAGATGTCCAGCGCCGAAGAACAGATCTATTGGAGCGTCGATCGACGCATGCCAGCGTCGGTCCCAGGTGATGCGCAGGCGGCATTTGCCGAAATCATAGGCTCTATCCCGCGGCACGGTTAACTTAAGCGCTCGAATGCTGGAGGGCGCCTCATTCAGCTCCGCCACTGTTATCCATTCATAGGGGCTCACTCTCAGCTTGCCGCCGATGGTCTTGACAGCCGACCCTTTCGGCGCAATGTCGGTCCCGGCACGATTGAGCAAATCGAGCACTTTGGGATCCGGCGGCGTTTTGTCCCACGACTGGAGTGGTTGGGAAATATTCTTCATGCCCGGCGAAAGAACATGGTAAATGTAGTAACCCGTGCCATAAAACGTGCGGGAATAGGCCATACGAAAACTCTTTTCAAAAGGCAAAGGCACCCACATCAGATCGGCGCCTTTTGTCGTCGACCAGGTCCATGTAAGCGGATTCGGAAAAAGCTCCTCGGGGATGAACGTTGTCTTCTCGAATCTCTTCTTCGCACCCACCGGATCGTCGGTAGCGGTCTCTTTGACTATGAAATCATCGCCGTCGACCTCGTAATGCCAAGGGCTGCCGTGCCAGTGATTGGTCCGCTTGAAGTACAAGACGCCGGGACCCTCCACGTCAAGTGACACGTTGAACGTATCCGATTCCTGGTAGAGATAATGGCTGGCGTCGGCGGTTCGGTTGTTTCCCTCCCGGTCGTAGGTGCTGCGCATGTAGGCGCGGATGCCGATGCGATGATACGCAAGCTTGTCCCACATTCGATAGGCGTCCAGGCCCACAGGAATTGTGGGAGGTTCGCTCGACTGCTCAAGGGCTGCCGCCAAGTTCGAGACTAAGCAGATAAGTAACAACAAAGATAATGGGCTTTGGGTTTTCATCTTCTCGTACTCCCTTTGTGAAAGTTGACATAGCTATAACCACTATTGCCAGCGCAATATCACCACTAGAAACTCGCCGGCTTTCACTACGACAGGCTGTTTGAGACTTATTGTTATGTCACCATCAGCAGAGTTGGATTCTGACGGAATGCTTTGCCTGTTGTGCGTAACAACTTCAACTATCCGTTTGGTCTTCTCGGGAACGTGGAAAGTTAGCGAGTTTACGCGGATCTTGCCATGTCGAACCGCGATCACTTCAGATTGCATGTTCCCTGAGCGACGCTGAGTGAACCCTCCCCAACCCTCGGCACCGGTAAAGAACGATGTGTGATCGTCGGGGCGCCATACGGGCTTGAGTCCTATCAGGCCGGCGGGGCCGTCATAGATGAACCCCTGGCAGGCCAGCAGCACGGACCAGTTGCTCATTGCGCGGGCGTAGAACTTGCCGCACTCGTCGTCGCCGAACGGATTGCCGCTGTAGCCCCACGCGCGGTCGGTCAGGCCTGTGCGCATTTGGCCGTCGTATCGGTCCGCCGCCGCTTTGACTACAGCGAAACCTTCTTTCAACAAACCGCTTGTGATCATCGCCGCGGCGGCACTATACTCAAAGCCGGTCCAAACCTCATCGGCGAATCTCAACTGCTTGCCCGGCTCGGGTCTGCCGCCTTTGGGCCAGGTTGTCAAGATCAGGCCACGATCGTCGTCGTGGACGAACTTTCGCGGGAATCCCTTCCATGGCGCGCCGGTGACAAAGGTCTTCACGCTCTTGAAGTCGGTAAAGAAATTGTATCTGTAAAGCGACTTCAGGGCTGTCCGGACATTGCCGGGCGGATATAACCAGCCCAAATCGAGCTGATTGGCCCACCACTGTCCCAGCAACTGATCGGTATGGCACCCGGTCAGATAGTTTTCGCCTTTGATTTCGTTGGGAATCTGGATGTAGTATTCGCCGTTGAACAGGGTCGAATCCTGCTTCTCGCCGCCCTTCAAACGAATTTTCCGATACCGGCGGGCCAGTTCGGTTTGCCCCTCCAACAGGGCCATCTTCTCCGACGCAGCCAGAGCAGCCAAATACAACGTTCCGAGCCAGGATGTGCTGCCGCTCAACTCGGCGTCGAGCGTGTTGTGCTGCTGGCCCATCGGGACACCGTCTTCGTCGGCGTCCCACGTGACGATGACATATTCCATTGCTTTGCGCACCTGGGGCCAATGTTTGTCCAGCCAGGCCCGGTCGACGCCGGTCAAATGCTCGCGATACGCCCCCAATATCTCGCCGCATTGTCCGTCGAAGGCAACCTTCTTCGTGCTGTGGCGCATGGGAATGCCGCCGGCGTTATTCTGATAGAACAGCGATTCCTCGCGCATCCGTCGCCCGATTGACGGGAAGAGTCTCGCGTGGGCCTGGGCGTAATGCCAGACGTGTGTGCAGTTGCCCATGCAGCAGCCGGTCGTGCCCCGGCAGCCCTCCCAGCCGCCGAAGTAGCCATCGGCATCCCAGAAACATGTCTGGCTCCTGAGGCATGCAACCTGCGAGCTGATGCGATCCAGCATCCAATAGGGAAGGTTCGTTTCATACAGGGCATCGTGATATGCCCGCGTCAGGCTTGTCAATTCATCCAGGTTCTCGCCCAGGTATGAAATAACATCCAATGAGTCCGACCACCAATTGGCGTACATGCGCCCAGCACGGAACCATTTGTCCTCCCGAGAAGGTTGCTGCGCGGCCGTCCCGTTTGGAAAATGCCAGGTGAGCAGAAACGTCACAGTCTCTTCTTGCCCGGCCCCGATCCTGAGATTAGAGGCTATGGCTCCGTCAATTGTCTCACCGAGTGGACTGGGGCCCGCCCTTCGGCTGGGCGCCAGCCTGCCGTCGTCGGCAAAATCCCTAGCAAGCCGTTCTATGTCCTCCCACGAGGCGGCTGCCGTAACGTCACCGCCTCGCACCGCCAGCGCCATGTCACCATCGGCCGGATTGTTCTTGGGTGGATTGCCTGCCATGTGCAAGACCGTCACACGCCCGCGCCTCACGATATTGTTGCGATTTCCTCCATAAGTTTCGAATTTCCTGCCTTCTATGCCGCGCAGCTTCGTCGGCCCCCACGTAATCCGGCCGGCAGGCGTGCGATAACCAACGCCGTTTTGTTGAGATGCCAGAAATGCGACTTCCACCGATTTGTCGGATGTGTTTGTCGCAGTGATGCTGAATACGGCGCACGGAATCGCCGAGTTCTTCGCATCCATCGGAATCAACGGACTGAAGGCCGTGAGAGAAATCTTGACGGGTAAATCCCCGTCCTCGAATTCGAACCACCCGAAAGGATACTCCCCACGAAAGGTCAGGCTCTCCATCGCGGCGAAAGGCCCGACAGCCTCGGTTTGCAGCGCACGAATGACAGGCCTTGCTCCCTGGCGCGCAACCCGCACGGCAAAGAAAGTATGCGGCAAAGTCAGCGGATCGAAGTTGTTGAAAATCTGCCACGACCGTAGTTGGGCCTTGCCGTTGATCTGTACATTACCGCTGCCGATCCCGCCCAGAGGCATGCTGATCGCGTCAAGATACTTTCCCGCATATACTCGCGACCGGCCTCGGACAAACAATTCGCCGGTTTGGCCCGCAAAGACAAGGGAAGAGGATGCAGCCAGGAACATCAGTGCCAACACCTTCATATCTCGCGCTTGTTCTCTCATCTGTTGTCCCCTTTTCTTTGACTGAGCTTCCAAGGCCCATCTAACGCTTTCGGCAACGCTGTCAGATTTCTCTGTAATCCCAAGATACCAAATCTGCATTGCTAACACAATGCGCCTTCGTCGGACACAATCGTGCAACAAAGCGTCGACGATTGAAGTTACCAACGAACAATGGTATGCTATCCTGCTGACGCCGACGGCGATAGAGGAGAACCACAAAAGGCACAATGGCCACAGACGCCGTCCTGAGCGTAGTCGAAGGAGAGCACCGAGAACACAGCCGAGCCTTTGGCCGCAGCCAAAAGAAATGAAACCACGAATTAACACGGATTTTGGGCCACAGAGGACACCGAGAACTCAGAGAAATATTGAAGATCCCGACACTTCGGGAATCAATTACAAGGGCCACGAAGGCACAAAGGCACAAAGCTTCGTAGGGTGGGGCTCGCCCCACCACGACCCTCCGTTTTGAACATTAGTATTTTGAGAATTCGACATTGTTTAGGACTTAGGATTTAGTGCTTAGGATTTCCGCTCGAAGAGCGGCGGTGCCTCGGAGCAAAAATAAAAAAGTTGAAAAAAAAGTGTTATTCCTGTCCACACAAAGATTTACCGTGAAAGTTTCGCCAACAATTTCGTAGATTTTCGGTCAAATTATGCATGTCGATCCAATTATAGAGGGGGCGCCTTTCTGCACGCCGGCAGAAACCCCGCTGTCATTCCTGTGGAAACAGGAATCCAGAGGTTACGACGGGCAACCCATTCGGCATCGCTCAGAGCCTGCCCTGAACTTGTCGAATGGGCCAGGCCGATTGCCCATGCTGAAAAAGAGAGAATTGTGATGAGAGAAAAATGAACCGCATGGGCAGGAGAACCTGCCCATCCTACGATTTTGCCCTCTCTTTTGCTGGGCCTGACCGAGATGTTGCGGAAGCTCTGTTCCCAGCTCTGGAAGAGTCAGAGTTAGAAGTGTTCTACGACAAGAATGAGCAACACAGGATCATTGCAGAAGACGTGGAGGAGTGCCTGCGCCCCATCTATCAATCAGAGGCGCAGTTCGTGCTCGTGCTTCTAGGCCCGGATTACCCGAAGCGTATCTGGACGAAG
This sequence comes from Phycisphaerae bacterium, assembly GCA_016782865.1. Taxonomy (GTDB): domain Bacteria; phylum Planctomycetota; class Phycisphaerae; order Sedimentisphaerales; family Anaerobacaceae; genus SG8-4. The sequence goes on along the minus strand of JADHXR010000014.1, from coordinate 53,130 downwards.
ATCGAATCGGAGGCGTTCAAGGAACGCCTGAACGATGGAAGTGCCATACCAGTGTGGTTCTCAGATGCTCCGCCATCCATGTTTGACTCTACTCGGGAACGTGGTGGCCTGGATTTCGATAGGGATGGGAACTTCCGCCAACAGATTGTGGCATTGACTAACACACTGCTCGATAAACTTGCCGAGTCAAGGTGATGCTGAGATGCCCAACAATGGAGTCGAACGCGACTTCAGATTAGCTGCGCCACTTCGCTTTTCGGCCGACCCGAAGTGCCTCACTCCGAGCGTTGAACCCTGCCAACTTCGATGAGATTGACTGGTACATGTATGAAGTTCGCTTCTGATTACGAGGAAAAGGCTTAAGGGTAGAATACAGAATACAGGAGGAAACAGCAGCGGAATATGGAATATCGAACAAGGAATGTCGAATGTAGAAATGCAACTCAGTGCCCATCTCAGCGTTCTCCGTGCTCTCTGCGGTTAATGGGAATTGAAAAAATAAAGCCAATCGCCCGCCATCGGCGGGAAATCCGAAGCACGAAGCTCGAAATCCTGGATTCCCGCTTTCGCGGGAATGACAGTTGGGGCGGAGGAAAGCAGGCGGGCTCGATGGAACACGATTTGAAAGAACAAAGCCCATTCGGTTATTCTGTCGTCAATTATCAACGACATCGGTGGGACAATTCAGGGGACTGTGTATTTTTAAGACGGGATAGTGCTTGCCACGCCGTATCTTTGGATCAAGAAGATTCCATGTAGCCAGACCGTCGGCGCCTTCCGGTTCGAGCAACTGAAAGATCAGAATACCGAGAGGCTGGGCTGTGCTGACCAGGTAGTCCCCCGAAGACAATCTGGATTGCTTGAGTTCGAAATGGCCGGCGAGGCGCAGTCTCGTATTCTCGCACCCTGGGTGGCGACTTGGTCGAGGATTGCATTGACAAAACGATAGGTCGCTGCAACTCGGTCTTCAAAGGACAAATAGCTCATTGCCTCAGAGAGAATGCTGATTCGATTTCGCAAGCCGACATAATTGGTGGCGTAACGGGGATCGGGGCCGTACGTATACCAGGCGGGTCCGTCACCGCTTCTCAGGAGGTTGCCGTAGTCAAATGTCTTGGCCCGTACTGACGATCCAGGATTCCGCGAACTTTCGGCAGCAACTCGTCACGTGTAAAATTCAGCACGCCCTCTTCGGTGTTGGGATTCAGCGGCGGCGAATACGTCAATTGATATCCGTGAATCGTGCTGTTGGTTGCGTGTAAATCAATGAAGACATCGGGGTCCCACCTGTTGAATATATCTGGACACAATCACTCCGATTCAGTTCTTGTAGGAAGAATCATGCGATTGGTGCGTCATTACCGCATTATACCGCATCTTGACGCATTCTATTGGTGATTTTCTGGAATTGATTTTACAAATTCAGGGTGGTGTTCAATCGTAGGGACCACTGGCCAGGCAGTTACGCACTGTGAACATCAGCCGCGGTGGGGCGCCGGAGTTCTGCTCGCTCGGTCCTGCTTGCCGGCCCCGCGAAGCAAGAGGGCATAGGCATGAGTTAGAGATTCGGCGCTCTAAGTCCGGCGGGCCTGTTTTGGCGCTCGGTTTACTCTTGGGCCACTTAGGTCCCCAAAGGTACTTTGTCCGGCTTGGGATCTTCTTTGGACTGCCCGAGCGACTGCGGTTCAGCCACTTTGCGGTAGCCCAATGCCTTCATTACCTCCAGGACTTCCGTCCAGGTCGGAAAGGGCCTGGTATTCGTTCGCTTGTATTCGTCGATGGCCATCAGAAACTCGAACTGCTCATCGGACATTTGCCCTTCTTCAGCAGATTTTCGCTCGTCCGTCAGCCGTCTGCCCGGCCCTCGTCGGCGGTCCAGACCCAATCGCCTGTCAACAACAGTATGCCTGCGACCATCGCCGATCCGGCGTTCTGGAGAATTCTCTCTGCTCATTTTAGCCCTCATCTTCGTCGAAATAGTCGCCTTCGAAATCAATCTCGTCTTCATTTTCCATTGAGAAGTCGTAGAAGTCGTCATACGTGTGCTGCGACTCGATAATCACATGGGCCTCATCAAGAAACTCCTCCGAAACCATTACGGCAATCTCCTTGGAGCCTACTGCATGCTCGTCCTGATCGGCTATCGTTGCAGGGATGTCATTGGACTCCAGCAGAGTCTTGTATTCTCTGGCCTGGTCCATATCCTCGGAAAAGGCAACCACAACGTACCCTTCCAGCTTGGCATGCGACTTGTGCCCTTTTTTGGAACGCTTTGACATTTTATTCCTCCAAACAAACTTCTTCTTTCCCAACAATCTTGCTCCTCGTCAAGGGAGTCTCGCTATATCTGTCCCATTACGCCGGGACAAACCTCCAAAAACTGTTTCGTCCAACGAACACTTTCGTCAAATCAGAGCCACCAAATAATTTAAAATTGCGAACTCGTGAGAAAAACTTTGCTCGCAGGTATCGGCTCTCGCAATCAGCTTTTTCAAGTATCGAGCCTATAACCGCAAAAATTTAGCCATTGGAGTATTTTTTTTCTTGCAGACCGCATCGGTTACGTATATATAGAGGTGATCGAAACCGTGCCGGACTCGAGGAGTTGTTGCCGGCCTATTACATTTTAACCTTTCAATATGGAGATTTGGAGAATGGCAAAGAAAAAGGAGTCTAAGGAGTCTTTGGTTGTGGCCAGTAAGGTAAAGGCCTACATCAAGAGCAAGAAGATGATGACCTCATCCGATGCGCTCGAGGCTATCAGCGATAACGTCTACAGTGTCCTTGATGCTGCAATGACCCGAACCAAGGCCAATCGGCGAAGCACTGTCAAAGCACAGGATGTTTAGTTCTCGCAGGTGAGTCTCTTGGTATCCTGACTTCCAGTCGGACAGTCGGCCTGTGCCCGAACAGCTTTTGATCGCACAACTTGGAAGTGATATCATATGTGAATCAGGCCGTTCCATTTTTCGTAAGGTGGGACGGCTTTTTTCCTTGGTCACTGGCCTATAAAAAATGCCTTTATCAGCACCAAGATTCGGTTTTATTAAAGATTTTTTCAACTTATCCTCGCTATAATCCCGATTTATAGATTATAGTGTTGGAATAAACGCTGTATTTTTGCGAGCTTCAGCTTAAGATGGGGTGATTTGTTGCCGATGAAAGGAGTCGGACGGCATCCTGCAACTTTGGCTGGCAAGCCATGTGTCGTCTAAGTGAAGTTTATTTGATGGTGTCGTGAGAGAAGAAAACCTTGTTGTTCTGTCTCTGGGCGGGCGATTATAGGACTAATCTGACAGGTGATTGTATGAGAGTTTTCATGTTAGGCTGGGAGTTTCCTCCATTCATCAGTGGGGGACTGGGCACTGCCTGTTACGGTCTTACCCGTGCGATGGATCAACTTGGCATGGAAGTTACGTTTGTTCTGCCCAAGATGGTCGAGCAAACGTACGCAACACACGTCAAACTGCTATCGCCCGACTCGCGGACATCGGCGGCGTCCTTCAAAATCGATGATCTGAAGAACGTCAAATTCTGCACCATCGGCTCAGCACTTCAGCCATATTCCACACCTGAAACATACCATCAGCGAATCGAAGGAACGTTGCGACAAAAGCATCTGATCGGCGGCGGCAATGTTCGTTCGGCAAGCCAGCTGATGGACTCGAAAGACTACAGCACAGACATGTACGCGGAAGTACACCGCTACGCTGCGATGGCGGCCGAATTAGCTCAGGACAGACAGTTTGAAGTTGTGCACGCCCATGACTGGATGACGTATCCGGCGGGGATCGCAGTGGCTGCAATGAGCGGCAGACCCCTCATCGTGCACGTGCACTCGACAGAATTCGACCGCAGCGGCGAACATGTAAACCAGATGATATACGATATCGAGCGTGAAGGCATGGAGCGCGCCGACAAAGTGATCACCGTCAGCCACTTCACACGCAATATTGTTATCAGCCGATACGGAATTAGCGGCGACAAAGTCGAGGTCGTGTATAACGGTGTCGAGCGCAACGGAAGCTGGCCCTTGGACGAAACGGGCATAACCACAGATGAGAAAATCGTCCTGTTCCTGGGGCGGATTACGATGCAAAAAGGCCCCGAGTATTTTCTCCAGGCTGCCAAGAAGGTCCTGGGAGTAATGGACAATGTTAAATTCGTCATGGCCGGCTCCGGGGATTTGATGCACCGATCGATCGAGATGGCGGCAGAACTCGGCATCGGACACAAGGTGCTGTTCACGGGCTTCCTGCGAGGCGAAGACGTCCGAAAGATCTACAGAATGGCTGACCTGTACGTAATGCCTTCCGTGTCGGAACCGTTCGGGATTGCTCCCTTGGAAGCCCTGGATAACGATGTACCCGTTATTATAAGCAAGCAAAGCGGTGTGGCGGAAGTACTGACGCACGCTCTTAAGGTTGACTTCTGGGATGTCAACGAAATCGCTAACAAGATCATTGCAGTGTTGAAGTTTCCACCGTTGCAGATGACCCTGCGAAGCCACGGTAATTTTGAGGTCAGAAGACTGCGTTGGAAGGACGCCGCGGCCAAGTGTGCCAAGATCTATGGAGAGACGCTGGTTTCGGTCTAAATTTCAGGCAAGAAAGAAACCCAACATGCTATCTGACCGGAGCGGACTTGCGTCCGGCGGATACCCAGTACGAGACACGAGACTATGCCTTCGGTATGCTTCTATTTTCAAGTTCATCAGCCGTTGCGGTTGAGGCATTACACCGTATTCGACGAGCACGAGCACTATTTTGACGATCACAAGAACGGCTCGATCTGCCGTAAGGTGGCAAACAAATGCTATCTTCCCGCTAACCGACTGATATTGGATTTGATACGCCGGTTTGACGGCAGGTTCAAGGTGGCCTATAGCATAACCGGCACGCTGTTGGAGCAGCTCCAGCATTACTCTCCGGAAGTCATGAGCACTTTCGACGCTCTGGCCGAGACAGGCTGTGTGGAGTTTCTGGCGGAAACCTATTATCACAGTCTGAGTTTTCTGTACTCGCGCAATGAATTCGTCGAGCAGGTGCACAAACACACCGAGGCCATAAAATATTTCTTTGGTCAGACTCCCAGAGTTTTTCGAAATACAGAGTTGATATACAATAATGAGCTGGCCGCCCTGATCGAATCAATGGGCTGCTTCGATGCGATAATAACCGAAGGAGCGGATCACATTTTGGGCTACAGAAGCCCTAATTTTGTCTATCAGCCCAAAGGCTGTGACAGACTCAAACTCCTGCTCAAGAACTATGCCCTCAGCGACGACATTGCCTTTAGGTTTTCCAACCGTGACTGGCCCCAGTGGCCTCTGACCGCTGACAAGTTCGCCCATTGGGTGGGGAATGTCAACGGCTGCGGCAACGTCGTCAATCTGTTCATGGACTACGAAACGTTCGGCGAACATCAATGGGAAGATACGGGCATATTCGATTTCGTCCGCCATCTACCCGAGGCGATTCTCAGGCATCCGGACAATAACTTCAAAACCCCAAGCGAGGTAGTGGAATGCTACGGCAGTGCCGACTCTGTTGACGTGCCGCACATTATTAGCTGGGCCGATACCGAAAGAGACCTCTCCGCCTGGCTTGGAAACGCAATGCAATCCAATGCGATTCACGAGCTTTATCGAATCGAGAAGCAAGTCAAGAAGACGAACGACGAGAAGGTCATCTCGGACTGGCGAAAGTTGCAGGCGTCGGATCATTTCTACTATATGTGCACAAAATACTTTGCCGACGGCGACGTACACAAATACTTTAATCCTTATGACTCACCTTATGACTCATACATCAACTTTATGAATGTGTTGGGTAATCTGCACGGTCGGTGTTCCGAGCAGGCAATTGGGGGCGCATTATGTTCCGCACCGTAACCGAGCACACCAGAGTGCATTTCAGGTGCCGCAACGCAGGATAATGGACCACGTGACTTAGAACCAGTAGATTAGATGCCCTGGATCCTCGACTACTTCAAGCGATACTGGTTTTCACCCCATCGAAGACTTCACGGCGGGCAACATCCCGTGAGCAGGGCTTGGATCTTGTCGTTATTATGTCTTTTGGAGTAGGACTGTGTCAACACTGCAACAAGTCGGCGACCGAACGAGCTTGTCTGTACTAACCGGCGATCAAGCTATTGAAAATCTGCTGACAACCGAATGGCTCTTGACAAACGGACGCGGCAGCTATGCGTCGTCAACGATTGCCGGCTGCAACACCAGGGCCTATCATGGCCTGCTCATAGGTTCGTTAAGGCCGCCCGCCAACAGAGTTATGGCGTTTTCAAACTGTCTGGAAATGATAATATCCGACGGGAAGATCTTCAACCTTTCGACCTTTGAATTCGCCGACAAGTTTGCCCCGGCAGGCTATGGTTTTCTCAAGAAATTTCGCCAGGACGTAGGCGTGCATTATGACTTTGAGCTTCAGAGCGTCGGACTAACCAAGTCTGTATATCTTCTTCGCGATGCCAACCGGGTGGCCATCGAGTATGATTTTACCACTGTTCGCAAACCTGTGGAATTCGTTTCCCGGCCGTTTGTCGGGTTGAGAGATTTCCATACGCTGCAAAAATCTTATGTGACGCTGTGTTCACGCTGGGTCGGATCGCAGGGTGGCGGATTGATCGTTCGCTATGAAACGCCGGACAGTTGTGAGCTGCTCTTGAGATGCCCGGGAGCGAGCTTTGTGAAGGACCGGCAGTGGTGGTTCAATTTTGTCTATCGAAGAGATAAGGAGAGAGGCCAGAATTTCAAGGAAGATCTGTGGACGCCCGGTTTCTTCAAGTGCCGGATAGACTCACCGGCCAGAATCGTCCTCTGGGCCCGCCTGGCCGAAAGCGCAGAGCCGATAGCAAGAACAATAGAAATCGAACAGCCTGCGCCGGACTCCGTCGACAGAGTCCGTAGGGATTTGTACAGACACCAGGAGAGCCTCAAACGCAAAGCGAGAATGGTAAGGCACGATCTCCAATTTCCGATTGCCGATTGTCGATTGAAGAACTCAGATCTGGAAATCGCAAGTCCAAGATTTTTTGAGACACTTTGCCTGGCTGCCGCAGCTTTTGTTACCGAACGTCAAACAGATGACGGCTCCAGAACCACCATCCTGGCCGGCTATCCCTGGTTTGCCGATTGGGGCAGAGATGCTTTCATAGCGTTGCCGGGCCTTCTTCTCGCCACGGGCAGATTTGACGAGGCAAAATCGGTCCTGACCACATTTGCCGCAGTGGCGGACAAGGGTATGATCCCGAATCGTTTCGACGACAGGAGCGAGACAGCGCACTTCAACAGCGTCGACGCCTCTCTATGGTTTATCAACGCTGCGTTTCAATATCTGCAAGCGAGCGGCGATTCAGAGACCTTCACAAAGCAACTCCTGCCGACAATCCGGTGGATCGTGGAATCTTACCGCAGGGGCACGCGGTTCGGCATCTCGGCTGACACCGACGGGCTTATAACCGCAGGCAACGATCACACGCAGCTTACCTGGATGGACGCCAAGTACGACGGAGTCGCTTTCACGCCCAGATTTGGCAAGGCAGTCGAGATTAACGCCCTGTGGTACAACTGCCTGATGCAAATGAAGAATTTAGAACCGCCACCGGAGTCCCGGCGCGCCGGGACCCAATCCTATGAATCCATGGCCGACAAGGTCGGGGCCGGCTTTCGCGATCTGTTCTGGAACCAGGATAAAGGCTACTTGAACGATTGCATCTTGCCGGACGGATCGGTTGATGACAGTCTTCGACCGAATCAGATATTTGCAGTTTCTCTTGAGTTTTCACCCTTGTCGGCCCAGCAGCAGAAGTCGGTGGTGGACGCCGTACAAGACCAATTATTGACACCTTACGGTCTGCGAACCTTGAATCCGCTTGCAGAGGACTATAAGGGCAGATATACAGGCTCACCGCAAGATCGAGATGAGGCTTATCACCAGGGCACTGTCTGGCCCTACCTGATCGGGGCATTTGTAGAATCGTACTTGAAGGTCAATGAATTCAGCACAGAAAGTAAGAGACAGTCTGCCGAATTCATCCTGCCTTTACTCCAACATCTAACCGAAGACGCCTGCCTCGGGAGTATCTCGGAGATATTCGACGGCGACGCCCCTCAACTGCCAAAAGGCTGCATCGCCCAGGCGTGGAGCGTTGCCGAACTCATAAGGGCTTATCAGTTGGTGAGCAGTTGATTGTTGAAGAACCACGAATAACAAGCCACGAATCAAACTACCTTCCGCCCTAATCCGTGTGCGCCGGCCAATTGAAACCTGTCAAAACGGAAAAACAAGTTGCAACAGCATGGCTTATGCCGCTAAAATCGGCAACCAGAACACATGCAACTTTTGTCACAGGGGATCATTATGAAAAGAAGAAATACTCCGTTCTTAGTCTCGGCTTTGGTCTTTACGTTGTCAATCCCTATGCTCAGAACCGATGTGTCGTTGGGGGCGGACATCGCCGCCGGAGAGAACATTCACGGGCTCTTTTTCAGTGAAAGTTTTGATGATCCCAATCTGGCCGGTCGAGGATGGTACGACGGCAACAAGTTCAAGATTTCTGAGAAGGATCCCTGCGCCGGCCAAGGTTGTATTGAGTACCGCTGGAAGAAGAACAGTACCAACCCCATAACCTCCGCAGGTATTCGGCGGCTCATTGAGCCTACCGAGGTGGTGTGCCTTCGCTTCTACATCAAGCTATCAGATGGCTGGGGATGGAGTGGCCGCGCTTACCATCCTCATATGATGCACTTTTTGACCACTGAAAACAGCAGGTACCATGGCCCGGCTGCCAGCCACCTTACCCTTTACATCGAGCCGGTCAACGGGAAGCTGCGCCTTGCGGCCACGGACATCCAGAATAAGGATGCACCTCACGGGCTGACACAGGGCCCCCTCAGAGGCGGCTATAACGGCAAATTCTACGATAGTGAGGAAGTGCTCTTCGACGACGCCAAATGGCACTGCGTCGAAGCGATGTTCAAGCTCAACAGCCTGGATATGAAGAACGACAAACCGAACAGTGATGGCCGGCTTCGAGGCTGGTTTGACGGCAAGCTGGTCGTCGAGCGCAATGATGTTGTCTTCCGCTCAACCGACTTCCCTGAGATGAAGTTCAACCAGTTCCTCCTGACGCCGTACTTCGGCCCGGGGCTGCTTCCTCATGAACAGACGTTCTGGATAGATGAGTTGGCTGTGGGTAATCAGCGGATAGGTCGATTCAATTAGCTGTTACCTGAAAAACCGACTTTCAGCACTTCAATTCTTCTGGTATCAAGCAACCGTCACAAGGGCAGAAAGCTCGAATATTCTCTTCAGGTGTGGCAGGCGGCACTTCACAGCCTGGCATCAGGATGAATCTGTCCGGCACGGCTTTGAGACAATCTCTGGCTGCATCGGCAACCTCCTCGGGACTGCCCTCGAACAGGGCCCCCGCCGGGTTGAAATTCCCGCACAGTGTTACCTCGGGCCCGACAAGCTCTCTGGCCCGGGCCAGAGGAACCATCCAGTCGACGTCGATGATGTCCGCACCACTTTGGGGCATGAATTGCACGATGTTCGATATATTGCCGCAAATATGCAGCTTCACGGCGGCCCCCGCTTCGTGAATGGCCTCAATAAGCTTTTTTTCCAGGGGCAGCACAAGCTCGGTATACATGTTCGGCGTGACCAGACTCGCCGCCGCGTCGCCGATCCCGATCATGTCGGCGCCGGCCTTGACTTGGGCAACCGCGAAGGCAATAGCATTGCGGACAATTATTTCGGCCGCCTCGACAAACATTTCAGGCTTGTCTATCAGATCCATCATCGTGCTCTCTACGCCGCGCAAGTCTCCGTACTCGGCCAGCGGACCTTCCACCCATCCCAGGACGCTGTGGGTCTGGCCCACCTGGCCGGCCATCTTCTGCACGCTTTCAATCCGCTGTTTTGTCCGTTCTGCGTTTTCAATATCGAGCGGCTTGACCAGTGATATATCATCGGGCGCTCTTATCAGCACATCCTTGGGTTTGCCCACCCCATCCGGTGGATATTCAAATTCCATCCCGTACGCCGAGGCTTCCCGCCAGGGGTCGCTGATCGCGCTTATCTGGTCGATGTTGAAAGCCCGCGTGACAGCAAGCTGCGCCTCTACCAGGACGTCTCCGTCGAGGTAGTAATCTCTGTAAGTATGCCCGACGAAATTGGCCGACCAGGCCATGAAAATGGGAGTAACAGCGGGACGATCGTAAGAATCGCCACCGAGGATCGCATAAATTCTTTCTTTCGGAGTCATAAATCACCTCATACAAAACGTGATATTAGGATTTCCTTTCAAGCGACGCATTAACCAGGGCCAGGAACGACGCCTTCACCTGCTCGAATGTTGGAAGGCTGGCTGTAGCGCCCGCGTGTGACTTCTTCGTCCATCGAGGGGAAATCATGAGCACATAATCGAAGCCGGTCCCGGCGCGCCGGGATTCCTGGCTTTGGCGAAACGCCTCTCGAAGCAGACGCTTGAGCCGGTTACGCACGACCGCATTGCCGCAAGATTTACCGACGGAAACACCGAGCCGCGAATAACCGCAGTCATTTTCCGCGATATAGAGCGTAAGCAACCGATCGCTCCGCCGTCGGCGCCGCTTGTCGAACAAGACAGCCTTGAACTGTCTATTGCTGACAAGCCTCTTATTTTTTGGAAACGAAAGCAGCTTCATGGCATGTCGTATCATACCAGATGTTGGAAAAGACTCAAGATAATGCACGACTTCTGCGCCTATGGGAAGAACCGCCTAACCCGGCTTCTCGTCAGGTATCTCGCCGGCTTTCTTGAGTGCCACTTTCGTCAGAATCGGCCCGATGATCTCAAAGAAAATGCATGTAGCGGTAATAGTGGCGAGCACCGAAGAGCCGATCTTGAGGGCATGCGGCGCATTATATTTGGCGTCCAGCAGCGTAAATTCGTGTTTGACGATGAGCGACAGGCCTATTGCCACGCCGGCCTGGGAGAGAATCCCCAAGCCTACATATTTTTTGACCTTGTCCTCGACGTGACCGAACAGCGCCCCAAGGCGAGCCCCTCCGATCAGCCCAGCCGACCGGCCGAGAATATAGACGATCCCGACAACTCCCAGCGAGGGCAGGACCGACAACTGCAAGTGAGCGCCTGCAAGGCAGAAGAACAGCACAAACAACAGCGGCATCACCTCAAGCAAAGGACTCGTAACCCGGTTTAGCAGCGATTCGTGTCGTTTGTTGGCCAGGACAAATCCGACCATCATGTTTGTCAGGATCAGGGATAAATGCCAGCGTATCGACAAGCCCGCGCACACAAGGACAATACCGAAAACAACGATAAGAATATCTCTGCCGTTCTTGAGCCCGCGCACCATGCGAAAGAACAACAACCCGGCGACTCCGCCGACAGCAAGACTCAGGACAATCTCTTTGGCCGGGTCCAACAGGGCTCGCAGGATACCTTCGGAAACACCCGAAGCTTCCGTTATCAGAAGATTCTTGGCCAGGGCCGCGGCAAATCCGAAGATAATGATTGCCAACCCGTCGTCGAATCCGACCACTGCGTACAGCGTCGTGGTCAGGCTGCCCTTTGCCCTGCACTCGTGAATTACCGCCACAGTGCCCGCCGGAGCGCTGGCCGGCGCCATCGACCCGAAAATCAGCGACAGGGGCAAATCACCGGTCAACAGGTACATCGCAAGGACAACAACGAGAAAAGCGCTAAAAGACTCCACGAGAATTATGGAGATAATTCCCATACCAAGACGTTTCAGCGACGACAGATTCAGTTCGGAGCCGATGCTAAAGGCCACAAATCCCAGAGCAATCTCAGTGATAAACGAAAGCCGCTCCATCGAAGGCTCGTCAAAAAGATGCAGCGCCGACGGGCCGAGTATGACGCCGACAATCATATAGCCGATCAGCGAGGGAAGCCTGGCAAACTTCGCCACTCGGCCCACGTAGAAAGCTACTATCGTCGCCGCACCCAAAAGGGTGAGCCCGGAAAGATGAAGAAAGGAGAGATCGGTTGTTATCGCAAGGACAGCCATTTTCGTCGTACCTGTGTTTATGTTCCCAACGATCCGGCTGAATAGGTAATGTCCTGGACGGTCACCATTACACCTGCGACCTTCCCGAGATCGCCGGCGACACTCTCAATCCGCCGGACGGTTTCGTTGGACAGTTTCTTGTCCACAACTGCGATTATGATCCTGCCGAAATTGGACGGCTCATCTGTCCAGAAACTTGCGAAAAGAGGCAGCTTCGAGAGATAGACACTGGCATTTTCCGCCCCGACCACGACAAGCGAGCTGGATTCGATGCCGGTCAGAATCTGCAGAATATCCCTAAACACATCCTCGCTCTGTACAAAAACATGGATGAGGCTCTTGGCGAGTCCTTCTCTGTCGCTTATATCTGCATCCCGATCTCGAACGCAAGTCTCGTACACTCCTCCAGGCGTTTGCTCCGACAAGATTTTCTCCGGAACCTTCGGTGTTAGAAGCATCTGTGAAATGACCGAAAGCAGCCTCACGTGCCTATTGGATTCCACCTCGGGAGCTATAATAAAGACAATGAGCTTCACCTTCCCGGCGTCAATAGAATCGAAATCGACGCCCGATGGGACTGTGATCAAGCCCACGACAAACTCCGTAACGGACTTGAGACGGCAATGGGGGATCGCCACTGCCTTTCCGACTCCTGTCGATCCCAGCGTTTCCCGGGCCTGGAGCCCCACAAGAATCTCCTGCTCACTAACATTCTCAAGAACGCTGCATTGTTTGGCGAGCCGCGCGACTTCTCGTATCACCTCGGCCTTGTCGCCAAATCGGGCATTTGCCACAATGCACTCTTTACGCAAGACATCAGCCAGTTTCATTTGAGCTACCCCTCATATTCGATCAACAGGATAATGTTAAGCTCCTCAGTCTCCGTCGAAGTCGTAGCAAGAGCACCAACGCTCATTGGCGTTCACAACAAACAGAAAAGAATTAATAACAAGCCGTCGGCCAGAAAGATAAGCGGGCGGGCGTGCTGCGCGTCTATTTCTATCCAAAAACGGCTAATGATATGATCCGGCGGGGCTTTGTCAAATGAAATTCGAGCGCAAATCGAAAAAACATCATCGCACCGAATCCAGATGACTAAACCCCCGCCGGAGGCCCTCACCTGGCATCGATGGTAAGGCCGGGCCAGTCGTCCGTGCGGAACCCACTGGCGGGCAGATTCTCTTTGTTGTAGAGATTGCACACAGGGTTGTCCGCCCAGGCATAGCGCACGGCAACGGGTTGCGCGACGTTTTCGCTGCTGACTACAACCGTATCGCCATCAATCTTCGCATCGGCCCAGACGAACTTTCGGTCGGCCCCGGCGACTGCGAAACCTTTCAACGCCTTACCGCCGGCAGCGACGAGGCCGCCTCCGACGTGATCGAAGCTCAGGGTGATTTTACCGCCCTCGACCTTCATCGACTTGTACAGAGGCCCCGAGTAGACGATATCCTTTTCGTAGGTCCGCGCCAAAGCCCACAACGCCAGGCGCCTGCCGACATCCTGCTTGTTCTTCGGGTGAATGTCTTTGGCCTCACCTATGTCTATTATCGTCGCCATCCCGGTATTGGGCAGTGACAACGTCATCGACTGGGCCTCTCTCAGCTCTGCCCAGGAGCTTTCGTCCGGTTCGTCCTTGGTCGCCATGAAATTGGCCAACTGTACGAACAGGAACGGGAAATTGCCCTGGCCCCAATCCTCGCGCCAGTTCATTATCATTGCAGGAAAGAGCTTGCGATATTGATACGCCCGGCCGGCGTTCGATTCGCCCTGGTACCATATCGCACCCTGGATGCCGTACGGAATCAGCGGGGCGATCATTGCGTTGTACAGACCCGCCGGTGAATGAGGATGCTCCGGCCCGCGCGGCGCGCCCGGCCTGCGCGGCGGCTTATTGCCTTCGGACTTGGCTTCTTCCGCAGCCTTCTGCCATTCTTGGACCTTCCGCTCATACTCTTTATAGGCCTGCGGGTACTTGGCAATTATCTCGGCATGTCGCGTCAGAATCGGCTCGAAATCAGCGCCGGCCTCCAACACCTCGCGCCTGGTCCACGCCTCGGCGGGAGTGCCGCCCCACGAAGTATGAATCAGACCGATAGGCACATCAAGCCGCTTGTGCAGTTCCCTTCCGAAGAAGTAACCCACTGCAGAGAAACCCGGCACGGTTTCGGGGCTGCACGATGCCCAACTGCCCTGGCAATCCTTCAGCGGCCTTTGCGCAACCGTCCGCGTTACAGTGAACAGTCGAATGTTCGGGTAGTCGGCCTCGGCAATCTCCCGCTCGGCGTTCGCTGAAGACCGCACTGACATTTGCATATTCGATTGACCCGAGCAGACCCAGACTTCTCCGGACATGATGTTTTCGAGATCTATCGCGTTCTTGCCCTTGATGGTCATTTTGTACGGCCCGCCCGCCTTCGGAGAGGGAATCTTGAACTCCCACTCGCCCTTACTGTCGGCGGCAACGGTCAACCTCATCCAGCTCCAGCTAAAGGTGGCCGTGACTTGCTCGCCCGGGTCCGCCCAGCCCCAGATCGAGACTTTCTCGCCCCGCTGCAGGACCATATTGTCGCCTATCACCGCCGGCAGCCTGACATCGGCGAAAGCCGCACCCGCCGACAGCAGGACAGAAACGACGATTAGAATTGTCAACCCGCTTGAACTCATTGTCTTGTAACTCATCTTCTTGGACTCCTTTGTTCGTCGTGCGTACTGCGTATTGCGTATCGCGTAGCACGCACGACGCAATACGCAATACGAGATTCACCCTGTGAATTCCCAGAGGCTCGTTCAAACAACCTGCGGCTATTAAATCAACTCCGCCCTAAATATGCAACAATCCCGGTGGGGCCACCGTGCTTTTTTGGGTTCCATCGGATCGGTGAGCGAGCGCACGGCCCTTGGCCGGGCCTTGCTCAATTGCGCCTGAGGGATCGGTACGAAAGTGGTGGCCATTGAAAGCAAAACAGGGCTGGCAACTTTCTCAAGCCGCCAGCCCTGCAACTATATTGGGCGCTTGGTTTCTCTGTGCGGTGGACTACTGGGCCAGGACCGCACTTTCCTCTGAGTTTAGCGCCACGTTGTAGATGCAGATGTCATTGATGAAGCCAAAGGTGTAACTATCCAAATCATTTTCGAGCACCGCGATGAATGAGGCCTGTATCGCCAAGTGGTATATACGAGCGTAACCTTGCACTCCTTACTAACCCTCAGGCGGTGGGGGTAGTTCAGGGCCAGGCATGAGTCGAACGCGCTCAAACCATTGGCCTTCGAGAGGCCCGAAAACTACAAGTGGTTGCGCACCTTCATCAGGGAACCCATTTGCCGGATTCACGTCAGAATCCGGTCCGTAGTAAGTCACGTACAACTCACTATCGTATCTATGGTCTTGGTCAATTAGTTCCGTCTTTCCAGTCATCACCCCATAGGCTACGATTTTGCCACGGTCTGTTCCATCATAGTGTTGTACGTACGCGTACGCGCGATACTCGTAAGTGTTCCGACCCGTCTTCACTGCCACCCCAACGAAATCGGACCAGCTGTAATTGTACATTGGCTCGGTACTGGGAGGGACATTTGGTGCATTGAATTCCGTATTTCTAAGCAGTAACCTGTTACCAGACGGATCCAACGGCGTTAACGTCTCTTGCACAATCAGCGGTTGAGTCAAGCCGAATTCTGGGGCAGGGGGCCATGAGAGTATCCATGCCCCTGCGATTGATTCTTCCTGCTCGGGAGGGGTCCAAATAATGCCCTGCTCGTAGTCATAGTCAGCCATGACCGTCCAGGCCGTCATAAGCAGCACGGCCGCAAGCCCCACGATCCCCACGAGGCCAACGTTTCTTTTTCTTTTCAGGCTCATAACATTTCTCCTTTCTTGCTTGATTTAGATGAAAGTAAATCGTTGTGTTTGAAATCAACCTGCACTTCAAACACCAAAGTTACTGAAAATTCAGCGATACAGGCCCGATTTAAATGGATACAGGTTAATATGGCATAAATTTACCTCCTCCAAAAAATTGATATTTATAGCGCACCTGATGTACATAGATACCACTGTAAGAACTGCAACAACTAAGAGAATAAAATAGGAGTCTCACTTTACCTTCTCCTTTCAGTCCTTTGAAAAATCTCGAGACGCAATATAATTATGTGCCTTTCAAGCTGCCAAGCCCTTGAGTTTATTCCTGTGGAACGTCGTGACTACGGGCTCACGACCCGGTTATAAATGCGGACGTCGTCGATCAGGCCGGAGAAGAAAGTGCCGGATTCCATGGCCTTTCCGGTACCAATGTACAAACCACTAGATGAACTCTCCAGACCATCCTGTGTGTCTTCGGCTACTGCGACGTCATCAACGTATAGAATCCGGTTAGCACCGTCCCATACGAAGCCGACACGGTGCCATTGGCTATCGGTGATGACTGTCTGAGACAGTAAAGGACCTGCAGAGCGACCAGTACTTTTCAACTCTGTTATCAAGTTACCGTGGGTATCCGCTGTCAGCCAGTTGGCCGCGCCCTGTTGCGACACAACGACCTGTCCAGGCGCACCACTCTTTATCCAGGCGAAAACACTGAAGGGACCGTCTGACGGATTGAGGACTGGGCCGGCAACGGCACAACCATCGACTCCGTCCAACTGGATCGCACCATCTACTTGTCCGGCATTGGGTTGCCACTCAGCACCACCAATAACAAACGCATCGTTCACACCCGCATTGTCAAAGGCGACAGCACCTTCTGCTTCGTCCAAAGCCCAGTGTGCTATCAATGTAGGATCATCAAAAGGTTGTTCCCAGTAGCTCATCAAAAGCTCCAGGTCCAAAGCATCCACAATTCCATCGCCAAAAGCAGGAGCTATGTCAACTGTTGGATCGTTCAGGCTCCAGGATTCAATAAGTCTCAGGAGATCTTTTATGTCCACGATGCCGTCGCCGTTAAAGTCGACGAGGGGCAGTTGCTGTCCTATACGATAGACAGCTAAGCCACCGCCATAGGTCCCAATCCAGAGGTTTCCTTCCAGATCAAGGGCAAGACCGGTGGCAGTGACATGCGGAAGTCCGGAATTCGACTCGTTGAAGACCAACCAGTTCTCTCCATCGAACATCGCTACCCCGCCGGTAGAAGTATGCGCACTGCACATCCCCATCCATAGGTTCTGCTGGGCATCGAGGGAAAGAGAAGTAACCATGTGCCATGTCAGCGGGGAGTTGGATGTATGATATACCGTCCAGTTCTCTCCATCGAACTTCGCCAAGCCCCCACCCGCCGGACGATAGTCGTCTCCGTGTCCGACCCATAGATTGCCCTGCGCATCAAAGAGTAAATCCCAGACATCGTTGGAAGTCAGGCCTGAATTTGCCTTGTTGTAAACTGTCCAGTTCTGTCCATCAAACTTCGCCAAACCACCTGCCTCGGAACCACAAACCGGCTCAACTGTACCAATCCATAGGTTCTCTTGGATATCAAAGGCAAGGGCATCGACTATGTGGTAGGGCAGACCGGAGTTCTTGGTGGTATATATGGTCCAGTTCTCCCCGTCAAATTTCGCCAAGCCGCTGCTTGTAGAAAATGGGTCACCTGTCCCAATCCAGAGATTACCCTGGGTATCGAATGCGAGAGACATTACATTCTTACAGGGTAATCCGGAATTCGAAGTGTTATATACCGTCCAGTTCTCTCCGTCAAATCTCGCCAGACCGCCGCCGGCGCCAAAGGGCTCACCTGTACCAATCCACAGGTTTTCCTGGGCATCAAGGACAAGTGCAAAAATGTTATTACACGGTAGCCCGGAGTTAGAGGTGTTGTACACCGTCCAGTTCTCTCCGTCAAACTTCGCCAAGCCTCTACCACCGCCGACCATATCGCCAGTGCCGATCCACAGGTTTCCCTGGGCATCAAAGACGAGGGGACCGATGCCGTCGTCGGGCAAAGGAGAGTTGGAGACGTCATGAACCGTCCACTCCGTTGTCTGGGAGTGTACCACGGCAGGCAGCGCCAGCGTGGCAACGGCAATCATACCTGCTATTGTAAAGGCCGGTAAGCCTGAGTGAACAGCAGATTTAGTTTTGCATGTTGTTCTTTGCGTTTTCATTTTTCCAATCCTTTCTTGTTTGCGGTATAATGATTAATGCCTATGCCGGGCGCGCAAACTAACCGCCCGGAGTATGGCCGGGCTGGCGAGGATGACGGCCAAGTCAAGCGACTCGCCAGCCCTTGCAATTCAAATGTCTAAGATAGTTCACATGCTCTATCTTACTAGCTACCTTGATTCAGCAGGTCCCAGGTAGCGGTTCAGCCAGTCGAGGACATCGTCTCGAACCTGCTTCCTAAAGAGACCCAGGAGTCCATGCCCACCGGGATACACCTGGTGTTTCTTATGTGCTTCTGGAGTGCCTAAGAATTCGTACATCGGCAGTTGTGAGGTTGCATACGGGAAAACGAAATCCTCTTTGCCGTTGACCATCAGAACCGGTGTCTTGACCCGGGCAGCGTAACTGACCGGGTCGAGAGTAGGTATCTGCGCCGTCACGTCCCAGGTAGGGAATCCTCCTGAAATCAAGACGGCCGCCTTGAAACGGTCTTCCACGGCCAGCACGGGGGTGCCGAACGTGGCCCCGGCACTCATGCCGCAGTAGGCGATTCTTTCACTGTCGATGTCATTGCGGGTTTCCAGGTAGTCGATCGATCTACTTAAGTCCTTGACCATTCGGATGAACATGTCTCTAAACGTTAGGGGGCCCGCATGGATGCTGGCCACCTCGTCGAAGCCGCGTTCGTACGTTCCTTTGTACACGGGAAAGAACAGGGCTCGCCCACAAGTGAGGATAAGCTCCGTGGAATGCCTTTCCGGTAAGTCCTGGAATGACTTGCTTTCGTAGGCACTGCTCCCCGGCCAATAGACGACCGCCTGATATGGTGGCTCAGCAGATGTTGGCACAAAGAGATAAGCAATCACCCGCTCACCATCGTAGGCGGCATCGAAGGTGATCTTCTCTTTTCTATTCCAGAACGGCGACCGGTCGTCGATATGCTCGACCACAGCGTTCAACGGCGTTTGGTCGTACGCGAAGTGGTTCAACATAATCCTGAACTCTTCGTCGGAACACGGCACTGCCGTTGAATAATCCTTCACGGGGCGTTGTTCGATAGGGCTAAGAAATACATTCGTTACCTGTTCTGCTGAATCCGGATATAGCACACAGCGAAACCCGTTGATGGCGGATCGGCCCCACGGTGACCGAAAGTCCCTTTCGATGAACATATACGTCTGTTCGCCCCAGCCGCCGCCAAGGATGTATCGATGGCTGCCGGAATCGTCAGTCGCGTTGAGGCACCATTCCTTCACGTTGCCCGCCATGTCATATAATCCGGTGTGGCCCATGCCGGGATGACTTCGCACGGGGACGGTCCCGCTCACAGCAAAGTTACTATAGGGGACAATGACTATGGACTCCCAGAGGCAAGCCGCTTGTTCCCAATGGTAGAGTGTCGGCAAGCTCTTACCGGCGAATCTGGCATAAGCAACCGCCTCAAACCAACTGACGCCGGAAACCGGGTGCTTGCCTTGCCCGTCGGGATAGGTTCCTTCTTCCCATGTAGCCGGGCCTGGTTGGCCTGATTTATCGACGAATTCACTAATGGCCTGCTCCCATGAAAGCTTGCGGCCTTCCTTCAGGAATTGGGATTCTCTCCAATAGTCTCGATTTTCATATCCACCGTTATCCACAAACTGCTTGAACTGCTCATTCGTGACTTCATATTTATCAATGAGATAAGATGGAGCTTCGACAGTTATAGTCTGATCGGAAGAAGAATTAATCTTAAAACTCCCAATCCATACCATCTCGTCGAGATGGCCTTCTTCTTGCAGTCGGACATCGAATGAACTTTCTGTGACACATTCATGCGTTGCAAATCCTTCCTTTTCGATCTTCCAACGATACATGCATTGCGGAAGGGTAATGTTCTCCAGCGGAGACCGTCCAAGATATTGCCAGGGCTCTTCCGCCGCAGAGTATTCCCGACAGAAAACGTCCGCTCCGGCAGGACTGGTTCTAATTGAGTAGTTCTTGCAGATGCGGGGCCACAATTCGATAAGGGTGGGATCTTCTGGAATATACTTCCTGACCTTCTGCGCCAAAGGGAAGGCTGTACGATAATCGGTTTCCTTGACGAGTTCAACGATCTTCGGCAGCGCTTCGCCCTTAGCCCACTGAAGGTTCACGGCCTGCCGATACATCACTACCGCTATGACAAAGCAGGCCAGGAGTACGGTGCCTCCGGCAGCGACGGCGATACGCGATCGGTACTTTCGCGTGAATTTCCGTAGGCGATAGATAATGCTGGGTGAGCGAGCCAGTATCGGCTCATACCTCAGATGACGCTCGATTTCCTCGACCAGTTCGTGCGCTGTCATGTATCGCCGGGTTCGGTCCTTCTCCAGACATTTCATCGCAATAGAATCCAGGTCACCCCTGATCAGCTTGCGCAAGGCCTCGCCGCTAGTTTGTCGCCTTCGTGCGACGTCCATAAGCTGCTGCCCCAGGCTTCGCAACCGAGTCGATGGCTTGGCAGGCTCCTCCTCGCAGATGATCCTCTGTATCTGAAGATAGCCTGCTTCACGTAATTTCTCTTCACTGAATGGTGTCGTACCGGTGAGAAGCTCGTAGAGCAGCACGCCGAGCGAGTAGATGTCCGAGCGGGTATCGACGTCCAAATCGCTCATATCCGCCTGTTCCGGGCTCATGTAGGCGGGGGTGCCGATGATGTGAGCGTAGCGAGTGAAGAGCGTCCTTTCCGTCAGCCGCTGGTTGGTGGCTTTGGCGATGCCGAAGTCGATGACCTTTGGAACGGGCGTGCCCTCGTGCTGCGTTACCATCACGTTGGTTGGCTTGATATCGCGATGTATGATTCCCTTCTGGTGGGCGTGCTGGACGGCTTTGCACACTTGGATGAACAGGGCAAGTCTTTCTTTGGTGCTGAGATTGTTCTTGTCGCAGTATTCGGTAATAGAGATGCCGGTGACTAGCTCCATAACAAAGTAGGGCCGGCCCGTCTCGGTTGCGCCGGCATCGAGAACCGTCGCAATATTCGGATGGTCCATCATGGCAAGGGCTTGCCGTTCGGCCTCGAATCTTGCGATAACCGACTTGGTGTCCATGCCCAGCTTGATGATCTTCAGGGCGATCTTGCGGCGGATTGGCTTCCCTTGCTCGGCCATATACACTACTGCCATACCACCCTCGCCGATTTTCTCCAGCAGCTTGTAGCGGCCTATGACCGTGCCGGGGCCTTCGGCAATTGGATGATCGTCGGGCGTAACCTCCGGCTCGGCGATGAGAACGTCGAGTATGCTGTTCTCGCTGCCGCTGACCTCGAGCAGCGATGTTACCCTGGCCAGCAGTTCGCTGTCGTTGCCACAGGCGTTTTCCAGATAGGCCTCTCGCTCAGCGGGGGTCTTGAGTTTTACCGCCGCTTTGAAAATTGCCTCTTCATTGTTGTCTTTGTCCGACATACATTGGTCTCCACAACATAATGCGAAATCCGAGCCGTCGAAATTCGCAGAAAAATGGAAAACCTCGGAAAAAGTGAGAATGGTGTACAGGAAAAGTGTCTTCCAAAAGGTTCATTTTGAGAACAACCCTCCTGATCTCTGACTTCACCTGTGCGAACCCGGCTCGTCCTTGTTCATCTCCAGGCAGAGCCATGCTCGAGCGTAGGTGAGGTCCTCAGAGGCCTTGGCTTGTGATATTCCCAGTATTTCGGCCGCCTGCTTACCGGTCAGCCCGGCAAAAACCCGTAGTTTTACCAGGTCGGACTTGGTCCTGTCCGTTCCGCCAAGTTTCTCAAGCGCCTCATCAAAGGCCAGCAGATCCTCGGGAGCAATCTCCTGCGGCGTAACAAGTATGGCCTCGTCAAGTTCGACCCGTTTTCTGTCGCCTCCGCGCCTGAGGCTCTTCTTCTTGCGGGCGTTCTCGATTAGTATCCTTCTCATCGCTTCGGCGGCAGCCTTGAAGAAGTGGCCCCGGCTGTCCCATTGTTCATTCTGCGCCCCGAGAAGCCTGAGATATGCTTCGTGCACGAGCGCCGTTGCCTGAAGTGTCTGACCGGGCAATTCCTGCGACATTTTCCGAGCGGCAAGAAGACGCAACTGCTCATAGACCAGGGGAAGCAGCTCTTCCGTAGCCCGGGGATCACCCTGCTCGATGGCGTTCAAGATTCGTGTAACATCGTTCATGCTCGTTCTCGGATATCGATCTGGCAATGATGTGCCGCCATTGTACCGCCGAACAAGCCGAGGATCAAATGCTTCCCGCACGCATGTTTGAGCAGGTAGCGAGAGTCAGGCAAGCAGCAGTGGAATATCGAATCCCTCGACCCTGCTCGGGACAGGCATCGAACAAGGAACATCCAATGTCAAGGTATTCCTTCGCGCCTCCGTGCCTTTGTGGCCCTTGAAATTGATTATTGATTATTAACTATTGATTATTAACTATTGATTATTGTTCTTCTTCGTACCTCCGGGGTGGACAAAAACCGTGTTTATCCGCGTGAATCTGCGTAATCCGCGGTTAATGAGAAATGCGGAACAAAGCCAAACGCCAGCCTATGGCCGGAAATTGCAGGCAAGTCCGCATGCAGGACAAGACAGACGAACAGGAAACCAAAATAGCAGGGGGCGGGTAATCAGGATAGCAGGAAATCGGGAGGAAAACAGCAGTGGAATATCGAATATCGAACAAGGAACATCCAATGTCGAAGTATTCCTTCGTGCCTCAGTGCCTGTGGACCCAAGAGTGAAGAAACAAAGCCAAACAGCATCCCGATCGAATGTCAGAACAGCACGTGGGGCATGGAGCCCGAAGTCTTGGAAACAGCGAAGAAGCAACTCAACAGAGTCATGCGTTCTTGGTCGCAGCAGCAGGATTCGACGTCGCCAGACGATGCGAACACCGTGTCTCCCCCCAAGACAGCCAGCCCATTCGGTTCGGGGACCCGAGGGGAAAAGCAAAGTGCAAAAGGCGAAAGAGAACAATAAAGCATGGGAAGGCGAAAGGCGGGGCTAAAGAAGGTAAAAGGAAAAAGGATGTGTAGGGCGTTTCAGTCGATGCTGTCCAAGAAATTCTTGCATAGTCCCGGTATGGGCGTGGCCAGTTCCCGTAGCCTGTTTTCATCGAGTATGTAGTCTGCTTCAGCGCTCATAAATGCGGACTCCTCTTGCACGTATCACAGCAGCGATGGGCGGTTCCTGCTCCAGGTCGACAAGGTCGACCGGTTTGGGCAACTCGAAGAAAAGACGGCCGTAGAAGTCGAAGAACTTCTCAGGGGCCAGTCCTTCAACAGCCAGATCGATATCCGTGGCGTTGCTCTCGTCTTCCAGGGCCGAGCCAAACAGCCAGACGCATTCGACGCCAAAGTCCTCGGCACAGGCTTTCACGGTTTCTATGAGATTCGATGAAATCATACCAGATTCCCGCATATCCAAGAGCCAACAAAGTCAAGTCACAAGAATCATATCGGCCCGTGGAATCTTCTGCAACAAAAAAGCCCCACGCCAGCCTGCGGCCGGAAATTCTAACCCAAGTTCGCCAGTAGAAAGCGTTTTCACTTTTTCCCAAAACAAATGTGGTTGATTCGAATCAATCAGAAGCGATTCGGTGAGCGTTATCTTCTCAAACGCTTTGTAGTATAGACCAACCCTTTCAAGGTGCTCGTCAACTGCTAAACGTCCAGAGGCAGGACAGCCTTTTGTTCCAGCATGCCAATAAGTGTACCCGCTGATTGTGAGTCCAGTGTTTGAAGACTGGTGACGTGATTGGAAGCTCATAGGCCAGCGATGAAGTGAGTATGGGCAGAAGATTCAACATGACATAACAATGATTTGGAAAAAGTCAAATGCAGCTTGTTACTTGAATCGGCTGAGGCTAGGATTTGCGAGCAGCGATCAAACGAAACGTTGAAACATGTGTGTGATTCTTATCATGCGTACGCTGGGGTCTCGGTCTTTTCGGCCCACGAGGATGCTTCTTGTACCTTGGCAGATTCAACGGATTTTATTGGTGGTCCTCATGGTTTTCTTGCTGTGAGCCCAATTTTGGCGAGTTTTAGGCTTGACATCATGTGCGTTGCCGTTTATTCCTCAGGGAGTGTTTCTGAAAACTGTGGCGTACTTAGAATTTCAAAAGGAGGCTTCATGAACAAACGTCCATACAAGATATACTGCGCTGGTCCGTTGTTTAATCCGAAAGAGCGTGAGGAAATGGAACATATTGCTGTTTCCCTCGAACGCGCGGGCTATGCTGTATTTCTTCCTCAGAGAGATGGACTTGAATTTGCCAGACTTCTGCCAGTCCTTTTGCGGCGGAATGTGTCGTCTGAAGGCGCCAGTAAAATACTCAACAATGCTATATTCTGTTTGGATGTCTTTCATATTACTGATAGCCACGGCTTGGTACTGAACATGAATGGCCGCGTCCCCGACGAAGGTGCGATGGTCGAAGCCGGAATTGCGTGGGCACACGACAAGACGCTGGTCATATTCAAGAATGATGACAGATCCCTGCTCGAAGGCAACTGTAACCCAATGGTTCTGGGGCTCTCGAACTTTGAGTACGTGAGCGAGTATGAAGAGGTTCCCTCAGCTTTTTCCGCCAAGTTCTCAAACAGGGCAGATGAGTTCCCCCAGTTCCAAAATTCACGTTTTGAAGCAGCTACGCAAAATGGGAAAGAAATCAGTAGCTGCTTGGCTTCCGAGAAAGACGCAAGAGATATAACCGATTTGCTTATTGACCTATTTGGGAGAGGAAATGTCAAGCTTCAAAAGAGCCGAGAGGGAGTTGTTCTCAAATGAATTCGCCGCAATAGGTACGAAAGGAAGGAGGATTAAACAAGCTCCAGATGACTTTCGTACTGAGTTTCAGCGTGACACACATCGAATAATTTACTCTCAGTCCTTTCGTCGGTTAAGACACAAGACACAGGTCTTCTATTTTCCGCAGAATGATCATGTCAGCACGCGAATGGATCACGTCAGATTTGTCGCCTCGGCTGCTCGCACCGTTGCTCGCTGCCTCGGACTGAACGAAGATTTTGCTGAAGCCATAGGGTTGGCCCATGACATTGGCCATGCGCCTTTCGGCCATCAGGGGGAGAAATTTCTTCAGAGCATCATAGAAGGCCACCCGGCTCTAAAGAAGATTATGCCGACCTTTTCTCATGAAATCTATGGACTCAGAGTCGTCGATCATATCGCGAAAAGAGATCGAGAACGCCCGGGCTTGAATCTTACATGGGAGGTTAGGGATGGTATTATATCGCACTGCGGCGAGGACTTCACGACTTGCAGGCTTGAACCTATAACAAAGAAAAAGCCCCTTGAGCGAATTCGAGCACAACAACAAGCTGGCGCCCCTGGGACGCTCGAAGGATGCATTGTCCGCCTGATTGACAAGATTGCTTATGCTGGGAAAGATGTGGAGGACGCCCTCGAGGCTGGGGTGATCAGAAAAAGTCAAATTCCTGCGAAATTCAAGAGAAAGCTTGGGAAAACAAATGGCATGATAATTGGGACGTTTATCGAAGACATGATTCAGAATAGCTACGACAAGGACTACGTGGCTGTATCACCTGGATTAGGTAAACTGCTTCATGAACTCATCGATTTCAATGGCGAGCACATCTACCACAGCAACCAGGCAGAAGGGTATATGGCCCAAACTAAGAAGATGCTTGGATACCTCTTCAGTGACCTACTGAAGGAACTTAAGGACAAAGAGAGATTTCGATCTTACAAGTACCCTGCTCCGGCTAAGGACAAGTCAATCCCGGATGTATACAGAGTTCTCCAACTCTTTGTCCGTGGCGATATGAAGGGTGTGTATGATCCCAGCGACCCAGACGAACTGATAGTCCTGGACTTCATCGCTGGCATGACTGACAGCTTTGCGGTGCGGTCCGTCACCGAGATATTCATCCCAAAGACAACTGTCTGATCAGCTTATGACCCATGAGGAACACAGGGAGACCTATTCTTAGGGGATGCGGGGAATGGTCCCATCTGACAAACGGTGCAGGACTTCGCCGGCGTGGTGGACGACGAGGATTCCTTCGTCCTCTTTGTTTTCGTAGTCGGCTATGTTTATGTCGTCCGGATTCATATAGTCAAGGTTTACCTTTTTACATCGCTGCTTGCTGATGCCTGTCGCCAGCACGACGTTGACGCGTGGTTCTTCCACGCCGTCTATGAACGTGCCGATACCCTTGACGTGGGTCGAGTGGGCGATAATCCCCCGGGGGATTCCCGCGAACTGTTCCATTCGCTTGAGGAAATAATCGCGCGTGTGGTACCCAATTTTGTCGAGCCATTCGTGGTGGGAGTAGGAAATCTCAGTAATGTGCGGGGCATAGATGATCAACGTCCCGCCATCGGCGAGTATCGGCTCGAGCTTGTACATTACCTTGCCCGCGACCCAGATGTCGTCGTACATTTTGGGGGCGATACCGAGAATCGTGTTGTACGGCTTGTCTTTGTAGATGATATGGACCTGCTCGGACAAGTCCGCGGCCCTTTCCCAGGCTTCAAGTGTGTCCCCGACAAAAATCCCCTTAAGCTCATTTTCCAGCGCCACGACGGCGAACAGATTGTGCGGTATGTTAATGAACGAGGCGGCTTTCTCTACGACCGCTCTCGTTGGTGTCCGTTTGTTGCCGATTATTGCCGGGCTTGTTATCACGCCGGAAAGCCAGTGGAAGAAGTGAATAATCTCATCGCCCGAGATGCCGGGGAAGATGTATTTGTGTCCGCCGGAAAAGCCGACTACCTCATGTGGAAATACGGGACCCAGGATAAAGAATTCATCGTATTCAAAGATCAGCTTGTTGATTGAGACGTCCACTTCTTCACGAAACAGACCGTCGCTGATCTCTTCGATTTCGTCGGCGGTGATTTTCCCGATGGAAGTGAACGTCTGAGGCTTTTGCCATTCGTGGTTGAAGAATTTCACCGCTGCGTATTTGCTGCTTCGCTCGTGAGGCGTCATGCTGAGTCTGACGCAGATCTGTTCGTCGCTCATGGCCTTATGGGTCCCCAGCGCGACCAGGCAATCGACGGCCTTTGCCTTGGGTCCCAGGAACTCATACATGAGCTTGAACATCTCACCTATCGGCCCCGAGCGGGTATTGTCGGGGATTATTACCAGGATTCGTTTGCCCGTGCAGTCGTTTTGTGCGAAGAACTCGGCCATCGCTTCGCACACCTGCTCATTTTCAACGCAACCGTCTTTGTTTTGTCGTTCTATTACCATAATTCAGTCGCCTCAAAGCATATCATAACAGTTGTTTGCCTAATGCATATACTCGGATGTGGTATTCGCCGTTCATCTTCACAGTGCAGCCTTTGGCCACAACCAAAGAACTCCGAACTACGAATTAACCCGAATGAACACCAAATTGAAACCGCGGATTAACGCGGATTTTCGCGGATTAAGTATTTCGTATAAGATACTCTTTCATAACAAGTTAGAAAATAGCCTTTTGAAAAACACGCACAACAAACAAGAAGATGAAAGATTGTGCTACAGATCAGGCCGGCTCGCGCAGAATCCCAGCGTCAGCCCACCGTCAACGGTGATACTTGCGCCTGTAATGTAATCGCACTCGTTCGAGCTTAAGAAGGCTACGAGGCGGGCTACCTCTCCGGTTGTGCCGATCCTGCCCGCCGGAATGGAGGTCAAGAAACTCGCCTGTCTGTCCAATGGGGTCAGCTCGGTAGCGATCGCGCCGGCTACGACGGAATTTACCTGAATGTTGAACTCGGCCAGCTCCAGGGCAAGGGATTTCGTTAACGTTTCCAGGGCGCCCTTCGCGGCACTGTAGTGGGCATAGTATCGCCTGACGTCGTAGGCGTGAACGGAGCTGATGTTAATGATCTTGCCGCCGGTCTTGTTGTCCCGCATGATCCTGCCGGCGCGCTGGGCGCACAGAAAAGGCGCCCTGAGATTAACCGAAAACACGCGGTCCCAATCTTCCTGTTCGAGTTCCAGAAAAGGGCCGGGTTTCTGAGTTGCGGCGTTGTTGACGAGTATATCCAGCCTGGTGACGCTTTGCTCGACGTGAGAGAACATTTTATCGATCCCGGCCGGTTCCGACAGCTCCGCGGTGACCATGATCGAATCGCCACTGAGCTTCTTGACATCTTCGAAGGAATCTCGCAGGGCATCGGACTCTTTCGAGCCGTGAACGATCAGCGTGCATCCCCTGTGGGCCAGTTCGCGGGCGATCGTTTTTCCTATGCCTCGACTCGATCCTGTAACCAATGCTGTTTTACCTTCGAGCTGCATTTGTTGCCTCCAATGGAAATCCCACAGAACCGGCGTGATCCATTACAAGGCAGCGAAGGCCGTGCCCGTCAGCTATCCGGCGAAACTCGTTAATATCGGCGGTATTGATCTCGAACATATCATAGTGCATCGGAATGGTCAGAGCCGCATTGATGTCACGGGCGAATCGGACCGCCTCCTCGCAGTCGAAATTGCCCGCAAAGTCCAGCCCGTGCCTCAGGTCGTCCCTGCCGTTGATAGGCACAAAAGCCAGGTCGATTCGGTATTGTCTGAGACGTTCGGCCTGGCCGTGGTATCGAATCGTATCGCCGGCGTGGAAGATGTTGATGCCATCAATGCCTATCACGTAGCTGAGATAGGGATAGCCCTTCTCGGGGTGCTCGTCGAATTCCTCGTGCTTGGCCGGGATGGCGTGAACGTTTATCTGCCTGAGGAGCAGATCATCGTCGCCCTTCATCGTGTGAATTCGGCCTTCGTCGATTCCAAAGCCCAGCATTGTCTCACGAGCCGATTCGGGGACGACAAATTGAGCGCCGGATGACTTGGCCGCGATGACCGGGATGCTATCAGGGTCGATATGATCGGCATGGTCGTGCGTGCAGAACACGATATCTGCGTGGTCAACGTCTTCGGGTTGCATCGGCGCCGGCTTGATGCGCACGTGCTCGTCGGGCCTTCCCCTGGTGATTCTCTCGGCATACGTGCTCAGGTAGGGATCGATATAGATGACCAGTGCGGCTGACTTGAGGACGAACCCCTCCTGGCCTATCCACCAGATTCGAAGAGCGCCCTGCTCGACGGGCGTTTTGTCAATTTCATTGATCAATGCGTTCATAATTGACAATCGATAATTATTTTGACCGCTCCGCTTTTATTCTTGTTGCAGGCCATCTCGAATGCTTTCAAGGCATCGGACAACGCGAAGCGATGCGTAATCAACGGCTCGGTCTTTACCTGTCCGGTCGACACCAATTCAATGGCCTTTGGAAAATCGGTGTACATCGCGTTCGAGGATGTTCTTATCGTTCTTTCGGCGCTTAGCAGCAGCAACGGCAAACCAAGCTCGTCCTGGCGTGCGGCCATCAGAACCAGCGTACCGCCTTTCTTGAGGATCTCCAGTGATTCGAGAATACTCGCCGAGGTGCCGACCGTGTTGAAGGCGAGATCGACGCCCTGGGAATTCGTCTTTTCCATGACAAGGTCGCGCAGGTCGTTCGAGCTGTCACTGATCTTCAGCGGATAATCGACGCCGATCCTGCCGGCGATGGTGACATTCTCTGGGGCAATATCAGTAATAAACGTTCGGCTTGCCCCGTAAACCTTGACGATCTGTGCGATCAGCAAACCGATAGGACCGGCCCCGAGAATTGCGACCTTATCCAGCGGTTTGGGTCCGCCGACGTCCACGGCGTGAATAGCGGCGATCAGTGGATCGAAAAACGTCGCCTGCTCGTCTGTCACATTCTCGCACAGCTCATAGACCTGGGACGCAAACGCCGGGCAGAACTCCGCCATGCCGCCTGGGTAGAAATCCATTTTGCCCCAGCCTTGTCCGTGGCCGAGGTGTTTGGTCTGGTCGCACAGATTCTCCTGTCCGCTGCGGCAGAAGTCGCATCGGCCGCACGTGATCCAGGTATTTATGCCGACACGCTTGCCGAGCAGATGGGCGTCGGATTCGTCGAAGACCTCGTGGACGACGCCCGTCAACTCGTGGCCGAGGATGATGTTCGGCGGGTTGTCGATGTGGCGCCCGAGAGTTTGTTTGGCCCATGGATTCTCGCCGTGGAAGTAACGCACGTCGCTGCCGCAAATTCCGCACTTGGAGACCTTGATCAGCACCTGCCCGGCGGAAAGCTCTGGGGTCGGCACGTCCATTACTTCGAGCTGCTCGGCGGATTTCAAAACGAGCGCTTTCACCGGCTCATCTCCTCATCTTCGTTACGGATAAGAATGTATTTTCACTTTTCCCACGGCGGTAGTTCCGGCAGGTATGCGTCGAATTCGGCTATTACTTTCTCTTCGTATTCGCCGGCGTACCGGCCGCTGGTGAATTTGTCGAATGCCTCATCGCCGAACCGCTTCCAGGATTGTGCTTCGTCGCCCGGATTGATCGGATAGAACAGAGCGTCGTTCTTCTTGGCCGCCTCCATGTCACCCGGTGCGTCGCCGACCATCAGGACATGATTCTTCTGGTACTTGCCCGTGGTGGCGTAGGCGAGGTGCTGGGCCTTATTGCCCATCTCCTGGCCGGCGATGACCTGCACGTATTTGGCGATATCGTGCTCTTCCCACTCGCGTTTGAGTGCCTCATCGGGCGTGGCCGAGACGACGAAAACATCCGCCGACGGCTGGATCTTCTCCAGGCTCTGGCGAACATACGGAAACGGCGGCATTGCCTTGACTGTTTCTTCGATAGCCCAGTTGATACGCCCGCTCCAGGCCAGAGCAAGCTCCAGTTCCTTTTTGGCCTGGGGGTCCGAAGTCTCTTCGATGGCTTTCTGTAAGCCATCGTTGCTCAGCGTGCTATTGGGATCTTCGACCCACGCGAAGTAGTGCCGATACTGCGGAACGGTAAAATCCCTGGCCTTGGTCATCGGATGGTTTGGCAACAGTTCCGCGATTATGCGCTTGGTCGTTTTATGGCGGTTGCCGCCGCGCGTTTTGGAAAACAGGTCCGCAAAGTCCTTGCACTCACGGGCCGCCTGAGCTACCGGCTGGAGGCCGAAATACGCAATCAGCCACGGACAGAAGCATTCGCGATGCTTGATCCCCATAGTATCGAAGGCACAGCCATCGGAGTCGATGCCGACGAAGAACTCATGTTTCGGCTTGAAATCCTTCAACGCTTGTGCCGGATCAACAGCAGCCATTTCACTGTCCAAAGCAATAATCATTTATCACCAATCACTAATCATTCGTTCAGACTCCGCTGAACGCAGAGAATCCGCCGTCGATCGGGACGACAATCCCGGTGACGAATTTCGCCGCATCGCTCAGCAGCCACGTCACCGTTCCGATCAGCTCCTCGGCCCGGCCGAATCTTCCCATCGGCGTATGGTCGATAATCGTTTTGCCCCGGGCCGTCAGATCGCCTGTTTTCTCGTCTGTCAACAGGAAGCGATTCTGTTCGGTCAGGAAGAATCCCGGTGCAATCGCATTGACGCGGACGTCCTTGGAATAGTTCTGGCAGATGTGCACCGCAAGCCACTGGGTGAAGTTGCTGACCGCCGCCTTGGCCGCCGAGTATGCAGCGACCTTGGTCAAGGGCGAGAAGGCGCACATGCTGGAGATGTTCAGGATGATGCCGGCGCCATTCTCGGCCATCTCTTTGCCGAAGACCTGACTCGGCAGCAGGGTCCCCAGAAAATTCAGATCGAAAACGAACCGGACGGCGTCCTTCGGCAGATCGAAAAACGGCATATCGGGCGAAGTCGTCGCTTCCTTCTTGTTGCCGCCGGCGCCGTTGATGAGCACATCGATCCGGCCGTACAGGGTATTAATCTGCTCTTTCGCCGATTCCAGACTCTCTTTGTTCAACACGTCGCATTTGACTGCAATGGCCAGGCCTCCACTGGATTTGATTTCGTCCGCAACTTCGGCTGCGGCGACTTCGTCCAGGTCAAGAACGGCGATTCTCGCCCCCGCCCTGGCCAGCGCCACAGCCATCGCGCTGCAAAGAACGCCTCCTCCTCCGGTGATTACGATTGATTTGTCTCTAACATTGAATAGGTCGCTCATTATCTTTATCCTTCATGCTTTACAGGTTGATAAAATCACGCTGTTCGACGAGAATATACACCGAGCCGATTGAGAACACAACAGTTTTTGGCTCGGCGACCGCCGGCCGGAGACTATTTGGGAGTAACGTATGGAAAACTACATGATCGCAAGATTCGATGAGATAGAGGCCGTCGAGTGCCCGTGCGGGTTCTCGCGCAGAGGATTTGTCAGCCCTGACAATCCCAAAGCCACGATGCACATGGTCGACGTCCAGCAGGATGCCCTAGTCCATTATCACAAGAAGCTGACCGAGATCTACTTCATCCTCGAAGGCAACGGAGAAATGGAGCTCGACGGCCAGAGGGTACCGATCAAGCCCTTGACCGCAATCTTCATCAAACCCGGCTGCCGGCATCGAGCCGTAGGAAAAATGAAAATAGTAAACGTCTCGATCCCTGCCTTCGACCCCGAAGACGAATGGTTTGATTAGCACAATCGGCACATCTGTGCTATAATGCAGGGATGATTCGACTTCAGAAAGACCGGACCAGACTAAGGAAGCTGACCGACGAGGACGATGGTTTTGTGGATGCATCGCCAGCCGAGCGCCTGGGCATGATTTGGGAACTGACCGCCGAACTGTGGTCTTTGCGAGGGCAAGAGTGTGTTCAACAGCGACTACAAAGACATGTTGCAAGTCTTGTCGGAAAACGGCGTTAAGTTCCTCCTGGTCGGCGCCTATGCGATGGGCGCGCACGGATATCCTCGCGCGACGGGCGACATCGATATCTGGGTCGAGGCGTCCGCCGAGAACTCTGCGCGGGTCTATCGCTCAATGGCGGCATTCGGCGCCCCGCTCCACGAGATTAACGAGACCACGTTTGCCACACCCGGCCTCGTTTTCCAGATCGGCATTGCACCGCGCCGGATCGATATCATCACCACGATAAGTGGCGTCGGGTTCGACGACGCTCATCAGCAACGACAAATCATCGAAATTGAAGGCCTGTCGATCCCGATTCTGTCTCTCGGCGATCTGATCCGAAACAAACGCGCGACGGGCCGAGATAAGGATCGGCTTGACGCGGATCGATTAGAGAAGGAGAGGCCGTGATCCACGACAACTTCACTCGGTAGGGTGTGCAAAATTTATTTTGCACACGCGGGATAAATGTTTATGATTACTCCATGTCACATTACAGACGAGCGAGATTCTGTGGAGGATATTATTTCTTTACAGTCGTCACGTACAAAAGGCGCAAAATCGTTGTAGGTGATCTTGCGCGAAAGCACCTGCGCAAGGCGTTTGAAAAAGTACGGTCGAGAAGATATTTCAAAACGATAGCGTTTGTCTTCTGCCGGAGCACCTGCATTGTATGTTGAATCAGGCCGTTACGGAAAGGTTGACTTGGAAGAAATGCAAGAGCGTGTAGGCGACGTTTTTGTTGGCGAATAAATCCGCGTGTGCAACAAGTTGCACACCCTACTGCTCCCTACGTTCATTCGTTCCCATGCAAGTGCTTCGGTTGCCCGCCCGGTTAACGCGGGCCAACCGGCTGGTTTTGCTTGTTCAGACTTTCCCGAACGATCTGAGTCTGGGATGCAGGACAATGCGGTCGACGTACTCGTTGTGAAAGGCGCGGGCGCGGCCGAGCGGCTCGGCATATTTCGGGTCCCGGGCCAGGTCGCGCATCTCCAGCGGATCGTCCTTTACGCTGTAAAGGCTGGCACTGCCGTGGCGATTGAGAATCGCCTTGAAATCCTTCATGCAAACCGCGCGGTGCGGACCGCCAGCAGAGTTCGATTCGGCCACCACATAATCGCGCCACTTCGCCGGTTTTGCCTCCAGGAGAGGCCGCAGACTTCTGGCGACTGTCATCTGCGGCATAGGCTCCAAGCCCGCATAATCGAGAATCGTCGCGGGGATGTCCAGGCCCGAAACGAGGTGCTCGCCGTCGCGCCTGCCCGCCGCGGCCCGGCCGCCGAAGACGCACACCAGCGGCACACGAAGAGCGGCATCGTAGAACTGGCTCTTCTTGAAGAGGTTGTGATGGCCGCCCATCTCGCCATGATCCGATGTGAAGACAAACAATGTGTTCTCCGCATGCCGCGAGCCTCGCAGCGCATCATAGACGCGCCCCACCTCGGCGTCCACCATCTCCACCATTCGGTAGTAATAGTAATTATAAAGACGCACCTTCTCGGTGTCCCACTTGCCTCCTTCTCTGCTTGCGGCCCCGGTTTCGGTATTGAAACTGCCCGGCGCCGGAGGCAGCTCATCGCGCAAGAGGCCGCAGAGGCCGAACTTGATGCTCGGGTTCTGCGGCGCGAAAGTCAGAAAGCAGCAATCGTGGGGATTCAGGAAGCCAACGTTCAGAAAGAAGGGCTTTCGCCTGTCGTAGTTGTGAAGAAAACCGGCCGCGACGCTGGCCACCCCGCTATCGCCCCTTTCGCCGTGACCGGAGCCGCCGGGGAGCAGGGTAAAACTCTGGTCCACGCGCCGGTTGGGGATATGCCATTTGCCCGTATAGAAGCACGCATAGCCCCGCGCCGTCATCCATTGCCCGAGATCGGGCACGGACTCAAGCAGGGGCCTTTGATTTTGAATTACACCGTGTTCGCTCGACGCCCGGCCCGTGTACCAACTGGCCCGCGCCGGGCAGCAGACCGGGTTGGCAGAGTAGGATCGCAGAAACGAAGTGCCGTCGGCGACCAGGCGATCTATGTTGGGTGTGCTCACGTGCCGATTGCCCAGGGCGGAAACCGCATCGTGACGCATCTGATCGACGTGGACAAAAACAATGTTTGGCGCAGAACTTCTCGCGGGCATGACTACCTCCTTCAACTGATCGCTTTGAGGGCGAGAGACATAAGAAAAACGGACACGAACAGAGGACGCCCCTGCGAATCCACGATCCAGTGGGTCGGCACGGTCGCCGGTCCGGTTTGCAGAAACGTTCGGATGGGAGCATCTTGCCCATGACCGAGAACACCCCGGCGATCCTCGCGAAAACACTGATCCCGGCGCAGCCCGGCCGGCTCATGAAGCACGGTGAATCTATCGTCCGTCCCGCACAGCTCGGCCATCCGGCAAGCCGCATCGAGCAGGCCCCACCGGCACAGCAGCGGAGCCGAACTTGTCGAAACGGTTTCAGCGCCGTCGGTAATCGTAACGATTTTGTCACCCTCTCGCCTGCCCGACTGCCTTGTCCGGCTCATGCTGGCAATGTTCTTGCGATTGGAATCCAGCGCGTATTCGAACTGCCACCGCTCAAGGCTGTGCCGACGATCCGTCAGGCAACGGAAACTACCGGTCATCGTCTCTGTTTTGCCCAGATGCTGCGCCACTTCGTACTCGACGGCATCGTCCAGCGGGTTGCGCTTGACGATTATCTCGCCCAGTACAGGCGTCGATACAATCTGCCGGCCCTTGCCGGTTCTCCAGCCGATCACGTCGAATGTCAGACTCTGGCGCCGCGAGACTTCGAGCACGCCCTTGGGTCGAACGTAAGACTTCACGTACTCAGAAACCGGATTTAGCGCCGAGAGCCTGCCGGACGTCTGCTCCTTGGCACTTTCACTGCCGCGCGCCATCATCTCTTGTCCGGTCAGAAACGCCAGCAATGAGGCCCCGATCGAGCGGGCCATAAAATCACGTCTTTTCATTCTCATCTCCTTGGCGACAAAAGGGACAAATGTTCACCGGAGCGTGCCCTGAGGATCGGCTCAATTGCGCAGCGGTGCGCTGTGGCCGCTCTCTTTGTATTGCTCCAGTTGCGATTTCAACTCCTTTATAATCTCCGGATGCTTGAAGTAGAGACTTTGATTCATGTTATTGTCTGCTCGTTTGTGAAATTGCCAACGCAGCTTATTATACCGAATGAAGAAATCCTTGCCCGGACAAAACTGCCACTGATGCTAATCACGATCAACTCTCACCTGCAGGTTGTCACTCCTAATCTTTGGCCCGCAGCTTCAACAGTTGGCCGATGAGACACGTAAATGAACTTGCCGCCAGCACGAGCAGCCATCCGCCGAATCCGGGATTGACAAGTTTCAATATCCCCGCCATAGGAGGTAGATATACCGAAAGGATAAGAAGCGCAACACACAATCCGAGGGCCCCCCAGACGTATGGGTTGCTCGTGATATCGTTCCTGAGCAGAGACGTGTTTCGGTCCCGCATGTTGAAAATGTGCCACAATTGCGCGAATGCGAGCGTCAGAAATGATAGCGTCACGGCCTGACTCTCGTCGGTCCCCAGCATATTGTTCAAGGCGAGGGCGAAAACCAAGAGTACGGAAAAGGTCATCGACATGCCGTATCCGAAAATTGAAAGCCAGTAGCTTTTCGGCAGGATGGGTTCATCGGGAGATCGCGGCCAGGCCTGCATTATCGCGGGATCCCCCCTGCCGACGCCGAGCGCCAACGCCGGGAATACGTCTGTGACCAGATTCAGAAACAGAATCTGCAACGGCAGAATCGGCATCGGGGCGTTAACAACCGACGCGGCGAAGACGATCATGACCTCACTGATATTGCAGCTCAGCAGATAGATCACAAATTTTCGTATGTTCTCGAAAATGATGCGGCCCTGCTCGACGGCGACTACGATCGTGGAGAAGGCATCGTCCTTGAGGACCATGTCGGCGGCTTCCTGGGCGACCTGAGTTCCCCGCAGGCCCATCGCGATGCCGATGTCGGCTTTCTTCAAAGCCGGGGCGTCATTGACCCCGTCACCCGTCATGGCGACAACAGCCCCGGTCTGCTGATGAACGGCAATCAGATCGAGCTTTTGTCTCGGGCTGACCCTTGCGAAGACAGGCGTCTGCCGATAGGTTTCCCGATCGGTCTGCGACATCGTTTCAAACGCCTTGATGTCCCTGCCGACAATCACGTTTGTCTGGCCGGTTTCGATCAAACCGATGGACGATGCGATGTTGGCAGCCGTGTTGGGGTGGTCTCCGGTTATCATGACCGTCTGAATGCCTGCGCTTCGACAGGCCGCTATGGCCCGGCAAACATCTTCCCTTGCGGGGTCCTCCATGCAGACCAGGCCGACAAATGTCAGGTCCCTGTACGGATCGGATTCGAGCGACTCGCCCTCCTTCATGGCCAGCGCCAAGACGCGATAGCCCTGCTCGGCCAGCTCACCGTTTTGCTGCAACCAGAATGCCCTCTGTTTGTCGTCCATTTGCTCGCGGCCGTTTTCGCCAGCAACCCACGCGGCGTCATCGAGAACAGCCTCGGGCGCTCCTTTGACGGCGACCCAGTAATTGTCGCCGGATCGATTGAAGGTCGCCATCTTCCTGGTGTCCGAGTCGAACGCATCTTCACGTTCTTCGGGGAACTCCTTGTTCAGCTCTTCATAGTCGATCGACGCCTTCCGCGCCGCCACGAGAAAGGCCACTTCAAGCGGGTCGCCCACGCCTTCTGTCGAATCGGCCCTGCGGTTGTCCAAAGATGCATTGTTGCAGAGCACGCCAATCTGGAGGGCCTTGATGAGTCTGCCGTTTTGTGCCGGATCAATCGGTTGGCCGTCTATCGAAAACTCTGCCCGGCCTTGATCGTCGATCCGCCCGATCTTGATGCGCCGATCTGAGAAAATGATATCGGTAACGGTCATCTTGTTCTCTGTCAGGGTGCCTGTCTTGTCGGTGCAGATGACGCTGACCCCGCCGAGCGTCTCGACGGCGGCGAGATGGTTAACCATCGCGTTTCGCCGGGCCATGCGCATCATACCGCGCGCCAGGGCCAGTGTAGCAACAATCGGAAGCCCCTCGGGAATGGCGGCGACCGCCAATGCAATCGCGGTTTCTATCATCTGTATAGTGTCTTTTCCCCTGGCGATTCCGGTCCCCGCGATCACGGCGATCAGAACGAATGTCACCCAGAGCAGCTTCCTGCCCAGCATATCCAGCCGCTTTTCCAGGGGGGTCACCTCATCTTCGGCTTTCTGGACCAGGTCGGTGATCTTGCCCAGTTCGGTTGCCATCCCCGTTGCGGCCACGACGGCTTCGCCCGATCCTCGCGTGACGGAGGTCCCCTTGTACAGCATGTTCGTCCGGTCGCCCAGCGAAGCCGACGCATCGACTTTTTGCGTCTGTTTACCGACCGGCAGCGACTCGCCTGTGAGAACAGATTCATCCGCCTGGAGCTTGCCGGCCACGACAACGCGCATATCCGCACTCACGATGTCTCCGCCTTCGAGCACGACGATATCACCGGGGACAAGCTGCCGCGCCGGCACCTGCCTTACCTGTCCCGAGCGGCGGACCCTGGCGGTGACCATTTCCATTCTGTGCAGCGCCTCCATGGAGCGGACCGCTTTGAGTTCCATGAAGAAACCGATTGCCGTGTTGATAACAATAACGCCGGCGATCGCCAGCCCGTCCATCCACTCGCCGAATGCGCACGACAAAACGGCTGCTACGGCGAGGAGAATAACGATCAGGCTCTTGACCTGATTGAGCAGCATCCTGGCGATACTCTTCTTCTCGGCCTCGCGAAGGCGATTGGGCCCGTACTTTTTCAGAAGAGATCTGACCCGCCGCTTATCCAATCCCTTTTCGCGGATTACGTCGTATCGATCGAGAATCTCTTCGCTGCTGTGAGCCCATGGCGCTGCGATACCCGCCGCATCTTGTGACTGCGATTTTACATTTGCCATCAATTTGAATCCATTGCCTTTTATGCCTGCCGTCGCACATGCTCAAACTGCTCGCATATGATAGCAGCACAGTAAATCCGGGGCAAGCCCGCAACGGCCGGCCCCGCGCCGAATACCAAGAGAAAGAGCCTGCCACAAAAACACTCCGGCAGGCTCGTTAATGCATGTTCTCTGGATAAAACCCCGGCTACTCGGGCTTATCTCTGGCTGGATCCGGGTCTTCTGGACGCACGCTTGGCGCCTGTCACTTTCGACGTGCCTCGGGACGTTTTCACTTCGCCCGTGAGCTTGGAGTCGGCGACTTTGCCTTCGAAGCTCGTTTCGTAATCCTGGTCGTTGAACGTCATAACGTACTTGAAGCTCAACTTGTCACCATCGAGATTAACCTTCTTGATGAGGGTGGACCCGTAGAGCGCGCTCATGTCCGAATTGACTCTCAGCCTCTGCTTGCGAGCGCCTCGCTCGGATTCGATATCGAGATTCCACGTGCCGATAACCGAAGCGCCAACCAGTGTTCCCGTGGCGGCAGATTCGCCGCTGTCGCTCTTGAATACTCCTTCGAGCGAAGTGGAGCCGAGGGTTCCTTCGAAGGCCCTTTCCCTTCGATTGCCTTCTCTCTCGGTCACTCTCTTGAAGGTCAGCTTGCGGTCCTGATATTTCACATCGGTGAGCTTGCTCTCGCCTCGGGCGCTTTTCCACAGGCCGCTGAGATTGCCTTCCTTGTCGGCGGTGATCGTCAGGACCCCCGTACGCTCTGTTTCGCCGAACTTGATTTTCATGTCCCAGCTTCCGACTCCGCGGGGGGGTCTCGGGGCACGTTTGCCCTTGATTTCCGTTTCGCGCTCGTTGCCTACCAGAAGCCCTGAAATCTCGCCTTCCTCGATCGCGCCGGTAAACTTCGACGTTCTCTCTTCGCCCCCGTAGTTGGTGACTTGCGTGAAGCTGAGCTTATTGTCCTCGAACTTCACATCCTTGAGTTCATTCATTCCCCAGAAACTGATCCATTGGCCGGTGTATTGGCCCTCCTGGTTCCTGGAAAACGCCAGGATCGACTCGAACTCCGTTTCGCCGAACTTCATTTTAATCTGCCAGTCGCCGTACAGTCCGCCTCTGCCGGACCTCGACTGAGCCGATACGCCCGCAGGCAGGGCGCACGCCACAACCAGCAAACTGACCAGTACGACTTTTAACATTGCTCTGCGTTCCATAATTCTTGCCTCCAAATAAATAGTTTTAACTGCCCCCACTATTTTGAAACTGCAATACAGTAAAGATTCTGCTTTCCCTTGAGATACATTTCGTCACCGACAAACGCGGGCGAGCAATCGATCTTGTCGTCGAGCGTATTGACGGCCAGCACCTCGAATTTGTCGGAGGGTTTGAGTACGTAACTCACACCGTTTCTGCCCACAAAATATATCCGGCCGGCCGCCGCCGTGGGCGAAGCATAGACGCCTTTCATTTCATCCATCGTCTGTTTAACAAAGTGGGCTTCTCCGGTCTTGGCGTCGTAGCAGGAGAGGTCTTCCTTGTTAGACGCGCACACATAAATCCTGCCGTCATAAAGAAGAGGCGAGGGTACATAGGGTGTTGTAGCTTCGTTAACCTGCCAGACTACAGCATCGGAATTGCTCAGATCGCCAGTCCCGCCCAGCTTGATTGCCTGGAGTGCGTTACCTCTGTATCCGCTGGTGCAGTATACAATACCGGAGCCGACGACCGGCGTGGGTATCACATTTGACGTCTGTCCGCTGCACTGCCAGATGACATCTCCGGTTTGTGCATCGTAACTGCGGATAAAATTGGTCGCGCTGACTATCACCTGCAGTCTTCCGTCAACAGTTACCGGCATGGGAGTGGCATAGGAAGTCGCCTCATCACGAGCCTTCTTCCAGAGAAGCTCGCCTGTCTTCTTTTCAAAGGCGAAGATAAACGACTCGCCCCGCTGATCTGACAGCACAATAACGGCATTGCCGGCCAGCGAAGGTGAGCCGCCCTCGCCGAACATTGTGCTCATCATGGGCAACTCCTTGCTCCAGAT
This sequence comes from Phycisphaerae bacterium, assembly GCA_016782865.1. GTDB lineage: Bacteria > Planctomycetota > Phycisphaerae > Sedimentisphaerales > Anaerobacaceae > SG8-4. Next base: position 12,296 of record JADHXR010000014.1, on the reverse strand, counting down.
CTTTTTGCCGTTGACGTCGTAGCAGTAGATACCCCTGGATCCGTAGGCGGCCCAGACAAACTCGCCATCGGTGACCGGAGAAAACGACGAAAAGCCGTGATCGCGCTGATGCCCCTGATGGGGCTTCACCTGGCAAACGGTCTCTTCCCACAGCAGCTTGCCGGTCTTTCGATCCAAACAGACCAGGTTGAATTTGTACTGGGTCGTGGGAGCGGACCCGCCGGGACCTCTGCCGCCACCAGGACGGCCGCCGGGTCCTCCAGGTGCGCCACCACCCGGGCGGCTGCCGAAGCCTCCACGCTCACCACCGCCAGGACGGGCTCCGGGTGGGCCACCGCCGGGACGGTCTCCGCGGCCGCCGGGACCGGGCCCTGGCATCGGAGCCGGCTCGGGCGTCGGGGTATCGTCTTTGATCTTGGTATCGACGGCCGTCTGGAAGAATATCTTGCTCCCCCAGATCACCGGCGAGGAGTTGGACGCATCCCCTTCGAGTTTGACTTTCCATTTGATGTTCTTCGTTTCGCTCCACTCGGAGGGTGGATTGCCCCCGGGGGAGATGCCCGTAATATCGGGGCCTCGCCAGGTGGGCCAATTGTCACCGCCCGATGCTGTGTGCACGCCCGCACCAAGCAGGACAATCAGTGCGACTTGAGCCAAGAACAGCTTCTTCATACCTTTCTCTTTCTCTTTCTCTTAGTTGTCGTTAAAACTTCCGTACCCTGGTGTTTCCCCTCGCTCCGCCACCCGCAGAGCCTTAGGACGCGCAAAACAATAACTTACCGATTCACCATCTCATCTTCAGGCTGTCTTCGGCCGTTCCTCAATCGCGAAATCCTCAATCCGCCTCGGCGGACTTCCGGTTTCGCTCAATCGATCACGACCAAATCCAACCCAAATCTGAGCGGAGAATTCGGCAACTTATTGTTTTGCGCGCCCTTCTTCCCAATAGAATACCAAATTCATCTCAAGAGTCCAGGCTTTTTGACTTTATTTCTAACGTCCGGCGGGCCTCCCCAGGCGTCATGGGCTCAAGCCCCATAGCCTCAACCAGGGCCCTTGCCTTGGCTACCAGTTCAACGTTAGTGGTCGCAGTCTTGCCGGGCGCGTAATAGAAGCTGTCCTCGAATCCGACACGTATCGCCGAGGCGCCCAGACCCAGGGCACCGCCCAGAATCTGGAGGTCCTTCATGCCGTCGTGAGTGATGCCCCACGTGGATCCGCCGGGAATGGCGGCCCGCATCGCGCAGAGATTCTCCGGCGTCGCTTCGAGGGCACTTTCAAACCCAAGGCACACATTGAAGTGCATGGGACGTGACACAACGCCTTCGTCTGCGATTCTATGGGCAGTTCCTATCATGCTCAGGTCAAAGACCTCCATCTCGGGCACGGTTTCAGTCTCCCCCATGCGCCCGGCCCAGTATCGAATGTCGGGAAGGGTGTTGATATAGACATCGTCGGCGAAGTTGCTCGATCCCATGTTCAGCGAGGCAACCTCCACGCGCGGGTCGTTGAGGACCACACACCTTTCTTCGAGCGACAGGGTTGAGAGCCCCCCCGTCGAACCCTGGATGATGATATCGGATTCGCCGCGAATCAAATCGAGCGTACGGGAGAACACATCCATCCGGGCCGTCTGCACACCGGACTCGTCTCTGACGTGCAGATGGACCATTGATGCACCTGCCCGGGCGCAGGCCACAACCTCGGCCGCGACCTCGTCCGCCGACTGAGGATTACGACAGCCTGCCGGCATCTCCGAGCCCGGATGCTTCACCGGAGCAACTGCAATGACGACCTTCCTTCTCATGACAGCCCATCCCTTCTGAGGTTTCTCATGCGCGTCTTCTTGAAGCACTCCTGCACGCAACAACCGACATGATACAAGAATCTTCCCTGATTTTCAACAATTGCGCAGCCTCGCTGGGGCTGGCGGCCGTGCGACATTGTACGCCTCTACGCAGACTGCGCGATGAGCTTACAGGCCAAGCTGCAAAGGCAATTGCAGCAGCAAAAAGATGCAGAAAAAACCTCAGTTGGATCCGCTGATAAAAGGAGGATACAGGGCTGAGGTGCGGAGGGAGAGGAAAAAGCGAGATTACCCCAGCCCTGTGAATGTGCTTTAACTGACAATCAATATATCAGAACGCTCCACACAAAGCAATATTATTTTTTCCATCGCAACAGAATTCGGGTGGATCACCGCCTAGGCCACTGCCATTTAAGAACTTACGGAAATCGCCGCATGAAAGACATGCAAAAAAAACAAGAACTTGACGGATTGTAGAGCGGAGCTTGTTGTTATCTGGCATGGTCCTTGCCTGCGTAAATCCTGTCCAAAAAGCTTCTGAAACACCCCCCAACCGAAGCCAGATGACGGAAAAGATATTTCTTTCCCTTGCCCTTCGACTGCTATGGGCAAGGCAAGGAAATATGTGCAATGAGCAATTTACGCCAGCATTGGGCGGAGAGTCTACAAAGGCCATGACACAAAGCGTGCGACTTGCGTGGCCTTTGTCACGTGGAGCCGCTGCGGATCGAGCGACATGGCATTGACGTGTGCGAACCAGTAGAAGAAACTGCGATCAATGCTGAAACCGAGAGCGAGAAAATGTGCCGTACGTCTGTAATTGCCGCGACGAGATCTGAAAACGTAGCGGAGAATGTCATCTGGGGGAAGGTTCCGGTCGCTCGCCTTAGAATCTTAACCAATGGAGTGCGGGAGAAATGCCTTGACAACAATTGGAGAATTAGCTACGCTTCTCTATGCTGTGAAACTGATAGAGGATAAATAGCTATGCGTGCGATATTTTTGAGCAGTGTTTTAGAAATGAGTTCTTGCCCTCACTGTGGTAAGGCACATCCTACGTTGGTGAAAGAGGGGGGGCAGTGAATTCATTACCACAAGGAACCACGCAGGGAGTAATGAGCGATGGTGGGGTGTCTACAAGTGTAATTCCTGTGGTGGGGTCGTTACTGCTTCGGCCCCCAGAGCACTTCCAAAAGACAATAATCCTCGCACACATTGCATCAGTGAGATTTACCCGAACATCGTAGTAATTAGTGACGATATCACAGAGAAACCACGTGAATTCTTACAACAGGCCCAAGCCTCCCTTCATGCACCTGCCGGAGCGATTATGCTCTGTGCAAGTGCAGTCGATGCTATGCTGAAGGAAAAAGGATATACTGACGGGTCCTTATACGCACGTATAGGTAAAGCAGCAGAACACCATTTAATCACTGGCGAAATGGCTAAGTGGGCTCATCAGATCAGACTGGATGCAAACGATCAAAGGCACGCAAACAAAGACGCCAAGTTACCCGATGAAAAGGATGCCAAACTGGCATTCGCTTTTGCGATTGCTTTTGCCGAATATTTGTTTGTGCTTCCAACGAAGGTGTCACGTGGTATTGGTGATTCTGGTTCCAAGAGCTGAACACTTCTCATGTTGAGGGAGAATTGAATGATAATCGAGTGCCCATATTGTGAAGCCAAAGTTGACGGAGAAGTAAAAGGCGAACATGAATATTGCCACCCTGAAGAGGGTCCTCCTTTCAAAGCTGTTCTTCTGAAATGTCCCGTTTGTTCCAATGCTCTCCTGGGGGGCTCAGACTGGGAGCAGACCGGGCCCGACATAGCGGAGTGGTCGGAATTGACACGCTTGTGGCCGCAACAAGAGAGTCATATCGCCTGGGAAATACCCGCCATCGCCAGAAACTCCCTGATTGAGGCCAGAATGTGCTACAAAGCAAAAGTCTATAATTCATGTGTAGTCATGGCTGGCAGAACATTGGAAGGCGTATGTCAACATCATTCAACAAAGGACTGGCGTCTCGCCGGCGGCTTAAAGGAGCTGAAGGAAGGAGGAATCATTGATGACAGACTCTATGAATGGGGAGAGGAATTGAGAAAACATAGAAACATTGGTGCCCATGCCTCAGAAGATGTAATCACAAAAGAAGACGCCAAAGACCTCTTGGATTTTGCACAGGCAATTTGTGACTATGTATTCGTTCTCAATGCGAAGTTCAATCGGTTTATGGAACGCAAAGACACGGACTGACACCGGGTTTCACAGGATGGTGTGGCTTGTGAGGCCGGTCAGTTCTTAATCTCGCAGGCTGTCCGGAGTTGGGCTGACAGACAACATTTTGGCTTGACAAGGGCAATTTGTCCGGGTTCGGACAATCACTGCGACCACGCTGTCGGTTCTCGATCCCAGCGGTGTTTGGCCAGCTCACTCATCAGGGCAGCATCCAACGGTCCTGCGTCACTCGTGGCGATGTTCATCTCGACGTGGCCGGCCTTGCGCATCCCGGGGATTATCGTGCTTACGGTTGGTTCGCCAAGAATGAAACGCAGCGCCATCTGCGCCATCGTCATGCCATCGGGAACCAGCGGCTTGAGCTTCTCGGCATGTTCTACGCTCGAGTTCAGATTCTCAGGGACGAAATACGTGTTGCGCCAATCTCCACGCGGCCACCGGCTCTCCTTTGTCAGCGTCCCTGTCAATGTTCCTTCATCGAACGGCACACGCGCGATAACTCCTACGTTGTGCTCGCGGCAGGCGCCGAAGAGTTCGCATTTGGGATTCTGATCGAAGATGTTGTATATCACTTGCACAGCATCGATCAATCCGCTCTCGACCGCCTTGACTCCGTTCCAGGGCTCCCAGCGATTCATGCTGATCCCAATCGCATGAAACAGCCCCTGGGCCTTGAGGTCGGTCATATTTGCGAACCACCGATCGTCCTTGAGCCACGAATCTTCCCATGTATGGAACTGCATCAAATCGAAGGAATCCAGCCCGGCGTTCTTGAGACTCTTCGCGACATACCGCTGGATATGATCACCAGGAAAACAATCTTCCAACGTATATTCGCGTTTGCTCGGCCACTTCATATTCTTGGGAGGCATTTTTGTCGCGGTATAGAGCTTCTTGTCGCTGTTGGCCCTGACCAGCTTGCCGAGCAGACTCTCGCTTTTGCCCGCGCCGTATCCCCAGGCCGTGTCGAAGAAATTGCATCCGAGATCGACTGCCTGTTGCAGGCTGCGCAGAGACTCGTCATCGTCGGAGCCGGTCCAGCCTCCCATGCCCCACATGCCGTATCCGATCTCGCTGATTTGCCAATTCGTGCGCCCAAGTCTTCGAAATTTCATATCAAATACCTTTCCGTGCTTGTTGCCTGCAAAGGACCTGCCAAACTGATTCGTGCAATTGTACTGTTGGTGCACTCATGGCACAAGCGATAACAATGCTCAACTTGGGGCCGCCTTCGTCCGCCCCTGCATTGACCATACGAGATACATTGTGAATCGCCGGCGGATTGACTATAATCATTGTTGTCCGCATAGTTCGGTCAACGCTCGAATAATGGGTGGACTTGGAGCGTATGCATAGATCACCCCAAAAGATAGATAGAAAGAAAGGTTACAGCAGTGAACCGCAGAGACTTCCTTAAATCTATAATAGCCGGCGCAGTCTCGGCGTCTGCGTTGTCCTCGACTCGTGCCGCGGCGCCTTCGGCGCCGAATGTTGTGCTTATCATGGCCGATGATGTTGGCTTCGAATGCTTCAGCAGTTACGGCAGTCGTGAGTACTCGACGCCCCGCCTTGACGCCCTCGCGGCCGGGGGCATCCGGTTCGAGAATTGTCACTCGACTCCGCTCTGCACGCCGAGCCGCGTCAATCTGATGAGCGGCAAATCCAACGTGTTCAATTATCAGGATTTCGGCATATATCCCAGGGGAGAGCCAACGTTTGCTAACTACTTCAAGAAGTTCGGTTATGCGACCGCCGCCGCGGGCAAGTGGCAGTTGCAGAAAGGCGATGACGGTATCTCTCCGACGGAGGCGGGCTTCGATACATACTGTCTCTGGAATATTCCCGGCACCACTCGCCAGCGCTACTGGGACCCCTCGTTCAAGCGCAATGAAAAGATCATGAAGCTTGCGAAAGGAACGTACGGGCCGGATGTCCTTACTGACTTTCTGATCGACTTTATTGAAACGAACAAGGACAGGCCGTTCCTTGCTTATTTTCCCATGAATCTCGTGCACAGTCCCTTTCCACCGACTCCCGACAGCGCCGACCGCAATGAAACGGACAAGAAGAAGAACTTTATCGACATGGTCAACTACATGGATAAGTGCGTCGGGCGGATTGTCGATGCGCTCGATACGAATGGCCTTCGAGAAAAGACCCTGGTGATTTTTACCGGTGACAACGGGACCAACAGCACGCTGACATCGCAATTCAAGGGCCGGCAAATTCGCGGCGGCAAGGGTTACACGCATGACTACGGCACGCACGTGCCGCTGATTGCCAACTGGCCAGGGAGGATCGGCGCCGGGCAGGTCAATGACGACCTCATCTGCTTCTCGGATTTCTTCCCGACTATGGTCGAAGCGGCGGGACTGAGACCGAAGAAAATCACCGATGGTGACGGCTGGAGCTTCTGGCCGCAGTGTCGCGGGGGCAAAGGCGTGAAGCGCGAGTGGATCTACGGCTATTATTTCCCGAGACCCTACGCCAAGAAGTTCGACGACATGTACAACCACTGGGAGGTACGCTACGCCCGCGACAAGCGATATAAACTCTACGACAACGGCGATCTGTACGATACCGTTGCCGATGTGCTGGAACGAAGCGTAATAGCTCGGAGCAACTGCGACGAGCAGGCGAGGCTTGCCCGGGAAAAACTCCAGGCGGCGCTCGATTCGTATCCGAAGTCCGGCCGTGGCGTGAGCTACGACAAAGTTAAGGGTGTGATCAAATAAGTCACGCTATCCTTTAATTTGCCGGAGCTAATGCGATAGAGGCTTTCATGAGATAGCTGCACGTACAGCGGTCGGTGGCATCGGGCATCAGTACGAGACCGCCGGCCACGATGGCATTGATCCAGCATCCGGGGCGCACGGGTCCGTAGTTTTGGGTCGCCGAGCCGCTCGACAGATCCGTGTACCCCAACGTTCCCGACCGATAGAGCAATAAGTTGGTGGACCCCGTCATGGGCCCGCAGCCTCCGGGCTGGCGGCCTTTAAGCTCGAAGTCCGTGTTGTGTTTTCCGGTGAGAAGATCGAAGGAGTATGGCTGCGTATAGATGGTCGAGTCATTAATGATGGGGCGCGATATGTAGCTCTGCATCGTATCCCACATGCGTTTTCCATCGCTTGTGCGAAATCCGGTGAGCCGGTCTCCCTTCTCTGACGGCAGTTGGTATGAGCGCTGCGCATACTGATAACTCATGAGCAGCACGTTGTGTCTCGAACTCGCCGCGAGGGCGGTTCCGTAAATGTCACTACTCTGCTCCCATAGAACAGCGCCCGTCTCGGCGTTAAGACATACCAGCCGGGACAGCGCTGGCTGTTCGGCTGTGGGATTCGCGATGTCTTCGTCTTTGCCTTTGTCGGGAAGATCCACGATCTCCTTGGATTTGTCTATCAGATAGACCCTGCCCTCGCAGATGGCGATAGCGTTGTGGCGTATGGATTCGACGGCCTCATAAACCCAGAGGGGTTTGCCTGTCTTTATGTCCAGAGCAAATAAGCTGCGGGACTGGGTCAGCAGATCCTCCATAGTTGATACGTCCCTGAAGAGCTGTCGCACAACGTGTGTCCGGTCGGCGCTGGTGCCGTATAGAATCCCGTCGGCGCAGGCAATAAATCCCCAGACGCCGTCTTTGTCCGGCATGGCGTACTGGCGGATCAGCTTGCCGGTACTCATACCGATGCGCAGACAGCGCTCACCTCGGCGAACAAACACGCTGTCGTCGCCAAGGCACATGTTGCTTCCGGTGCCCGATGTTCCCACGAGATGTTCCTGATCATAAGGCTTGAGAATATTCTCCATGCCGTAGTGCCAAAGCCGTCGCCCGCTATAGGCATCAACGGCGAGCAGGCCGTCAAGAGCTTCGATGATCATGATTCCGTTCTTGCATAACGGCGCCGGACCGCGTCCGTGGCGACTGGGCATCCGGACCCCGAAGTCAGTGAACCACTGCATTTTCAGGGGGCTCGCCGCCAGTTCATCGGCCGAGCACAAGGTGTTTGCCGCATCGGCATACTGATGTGTCCATTCGCCCGCGCCCACCGGCGGTTGGCCGATGGTTCGCCGGATATTGCCGGATTTGCCAATCAGTGCCGTGCCGCCATACGGATGGAGCAACCGCCTCATTTCTTCTGCGGGCGCCGCCTGCGGGCCTTCGGTCACGGAACGTCCCGACACAACGAGTCTTGCGAAGCGCGACGGCAGGCCTGTGCCGGAAGGATCCCTTTGCAGGACGGTCACCCGCGTGCCGTACAATCCGGCCTCGCTCAGCCTTCTGCGGGCCAGGGCGACCTGGCGCGGATTCTCATCGACGGCGATGATGTGGAGTTTACTTGCGTTGGCCAGGGCGTGGGCCAGGCTCCCGTCGGCGCACGCAAGATCGACACAATAGCCCTTGGGTGTACTAGCCGCTCTGATGATCTCTCGGGCCATATTGCGGTACAGTCTATTGACTCTGTTAGGTGCCGAACGCGACGGGCCCCGGTGCACCTGCCGGTCATCAGGCGGGCCGGTCTCGTCACGGTCTGCCGGAACAAAACAGTAGATCGTGCCCTTGTCCGTACCGACGTAAAGGGCTCGATCCGCAACCGCCAGAGCGAGGGCCAGGCCGTCAAGTTCGGTTGTAGTGACAACGGCCCTCGACTCGGTGTCCGCGGTGACGATCTTGCTGTTGAGTGTACCGGCTATGATCGTGCGTCCGGCGACCACCAGAGGCGGATTTGTCACTTGCGTTGCCGCCGGCCAATCCGACGTTTCATTCGAAGCGCTCGCGCGCACTACCGAGGCGCCGACCGGGTCCGAACAGGCGATGCTCCAGGCGATGCCATCGAGCGACAGTTTGCGCACAGGAGGAGCGTTGGGGTCCTTTCTTTCTTCGATCCACAGTGACGACTTTTTGATGGCCCTGATTTCATGGCCTCGCGTGAACACCAGAATCTCAGGTAGGACTGCGGCCGAAGACATGGGCAATCCGCGCGCCATGAAGCGCCCGTCCGAAGCCTGAAAGATATCGTCTTCAACAACGTAGAGATTCTCGTCGATAAATGTGACAAAGGGCCCCGCGCCCTTTCTGTTTCCCCATCCGGCGCCCATTTTCATCAGATGAAAATACCGGAACCGGCCCGAGTCGCCATCGAAAACCGCCGGTGTGGCCCGCCCCGTGGGGACCGCCAGCGAATTGCCCGCAATGGCAAGGTATCCCTGTATCGAGACTCCGCTGCGGGCTCGGTTTCCACCATGCGGTTGTTCGAGAACCAGACTGCCGGATGAATCGTTGACCCACAGTGTCCTTGCCGTGGATGCGTCAACGGCATACAGGTAGATGCCCTCGGACGGCCAGATCCCCGCCCCGAAGTAGACAACGCCGCTGCGGACGACCGGCCCGCCGCGCGCCGGCCATCGTGAAATCAGACGGTCGTTACCCAGGACCATATCCGGATTCGGTCCGCCGCGTTTTTTCCACAGCAGCTCTCCGTCGCCGGCGGCGAGGCAGTAGAGATGCCCGTCGTCGCTGACGACAAAGAGCCGTCCCTGCCAAACCGCGGGCGCAAAACGCACCGGGCCGTCCGTGACATAGTTCCATTTCTCGCGACCGGTCTTGGCGTCGAGCGCATAAACGGTGCAATCGGAGGAACTGCCAAAGAAGACCAGGCCGCCTGAAACCACGGGCTGAAAGGCCAGATCGAACGGCATTCGCGTATCTCGCCCGGACCACGCCGGCTGCGGAGGGGTGCCGGCCTTCCTGATCCAGTTGACCTTCAGCCGGGCCGGCAGATGATCGGCGCTGTAGCCGCTGCGCGCCGCATCGCCGCGGTACATGGGCCAATCCGAAGCTCTGAGATCCGGGACCGTCGATACCGACAGAAAGAGCATGATGTACAAAAGCGGGCATCCGGCAGTATTGTTTGTGGTCTTCATCTTTAACTCCTGTATCCGAAGCGGCAAACTTGAAACCACCCCATATTACAATATCGCGCCCGCGCAGACAAGCGCTACAAACCTGCTTTGGAAGGACTTGTTTAGCCGGGCCCGCGGGGATATACTGATTATGAGATTGGATCAGGCCAGCCGGATCCGGTCCGGTGTTCGGTCAGGGGCAATATTCTCAGAAAGGAGCCGACAATGAGATTCCGAAATGTCACACAACGCAAGAAATATACTACGACCATATCGTTCGGTTTACTTCTGTTGGCTGCGATGGTGAGTCCCGCAGGGTATGCAGCAGAAAAGGATGCAATGACTTTGCGGCTTGGCGGATGCGGAGGGGTTTATTTCTATGCTTCGGTGGGTGAATTGTGGGTCGAGGTGGAAAAACAGGATCTCAATATACGCGGGAACAAGACGCACCTGCGTGCTCTTCTCTTCGCCCCGGACCGAAGTGTGGTCGATGAGGCATGGATCGGCGACGATGGACGGGCGGCAAGAAGCGGCCCGGGACCTGTACAACGGGCGCTGCTGCGGACAACTGTCGAGCGGCCCGGCGTGTATGGATTGAACATTACTGTCACTGAAGATCGCTACGGTGAGAATGTTTCATGGGGATTCAAAAGCAACTGCCCGAGATTCCTGATTGAGACATCGCGAGGGCACAAGGATGCGCGACACGAAGAGCCCATAGTCTTGCGCAACACCGGGCGGCAGGGCGATGTCGGATTCATGCCGCCGGCAAGGGCGTTCTCTATTGATGTGAGCGGTTTGGCAAAAGGTGTCGATGGATTACCTGTCTATGACGCCGACGGCAAGAAGATGATGACGCTTGCCGTATCGGCCGAGGGAAAAGCGCGGCATGATTTCGACGCCGACAAATCACGCAGGGCCAAGTTGTGGCGATTACATTTGAATGACGCTCAGGCCGTAATCAACATTGACGGTGTAACCCGCTGGCAACGAGGCGAGGCCTGGGAAGATATTTCTTTGTGGACGCCGGATTTATCTTCATGGTTTGCCTTTCATCAGAACCGGTGGCTGCTGACTCCATACAGCCGCAAAGTCTATGCCGATGCCGCAAGCGCCGGCAGAGTCAACTTTGCTCTACACAACAACAGCCCGGCGCCAAAGCGAGTGAAATTATCGTTGGAGTTTGACGGCGATGCCGCCTGGCCGGCTGAATTGCCGAATACCGAAGTCGAACTTAAGGCGAACTCCTCGGCGCAGGTGCCCCTTGAATACAGAGTGCCATCGAAAGGCGACGAGTGGAAATGTTACGTCCGGGCGACCGCTCTCGATGAAACCGGATTCTCGACATGGTCGTCGGTGACATTGCGCCGCGGGGTCGCTCCGGCGATGTCGCCGCTGAAAGTGCCTGTCAAGCTTGAGCCGTATCGACACGAAAACGAGCAGTTCGGGTATCTGCCCGAGTACCCTCTGGACAATCAGGTCTATTTCGATATGAAGAACCGACCCTTCGTCGTTTCGGGCGACGGCGTGCTGGCCCTGCGCGGCGGGGCCTGGGTCAAAACAGCCAAGGCACATCGCGGCGATACTGACCGGGTCATCCCGATCCTACCTCTCGGCACGAAGATAGCTTTCGACCGCGACAACGATGTTTACTTGTTGGGACGAGACGGAAGCTCGACCGTTCTTCTGTGCTCCGCCGATCAGGGTGCGACCTTTACCGCATGGCCTGTTCCCGGTTCGGGCAATTTCGATATCGAGCAGTTTTCCGGGCACAACATTATAAACGGACCGCCTCCGGTGGCGCGTTTCCATCAGACGGCGAGCAATCCGAAATTGATATGGCGTCGCATCAATGACCTCGATTTGATACTGCCGGCCAAGAAACCTGACGGCTCGATCGTCATGGGCGAGGCGCAAGCCATCTCGAAGAAGTGTATCGGCCTTTCCGCTCATTCGGGAATACCCTCTACGATCGTATCGCGCGAAGATAAGGTTCATATCACCTGGGGCGAAGCGACGCTTCCTGAGGCCAAAGCGCCCGGCGTACCTACGTTCGTGGCGACATACAACCGTTCAGCCGGCCAACTCGGATCGCCTGCACTTGTCGGGTACGGCCCCCCGGCCAACGACGTGCATAATTCACCATGCATAACCATCGACAGTAAAGGCTATCTCCACGTGCTGATCGGCACGCACGGGCGCGCCTTCAAGTCCCAAATTCAAAGCCGATTTTACCCACTACACGTCAGGGATACGACGGGAAATGTCTGCTGGCTCTCTCAAAAGTCTTATTGAGTGTCACATGCAGACCTGAAATCCGAAGCTGATTTTACGACCTACACGGCAGGA
>JADHXR010000233.1 GCA_016782865.1 Phycisphaerae bacterium | reverse complement strand
GCCCCACGGCTACGAAGATGCCTGCCGAGGCGGTCCAGGCGAAGGGAATGCCATATCCACCTACCGCATGGAGGTGGAAGTGGGATGAATGGGATGAGTTCGGCAGCTATGGGGCCAATTCCTGGACGTATAATCCACCGCCTGAGAGAACGGCTTTGCAGGGGCGGGGAAGCGACAAACATTGGAGGCACGCCTATATTAAGAACTCAGCCAATGTGCCAGTGTTCTTAGATTGTCGGTGGCCGGGAGGCGGTCCAAGTCAGACGGATACGCCACCGGCATACGACGGTGAGCCTTACGGCGGTCGAGAAATGACATGGTTCTGCACGGACCGGCACCGGGGCGTTATCAATGGCATTTTCTTGGATTTTACGGTGAGGAAGATAGGACTTAAAGAATTGTGGACACTCAAGTGGCATAAGAATTATGACACAAACGGCCCATGGACCGGCTCTGGCGGGGCCCTGCCGGAACACTGGCCGCAATGGATGAGAGGTTTCAAGGGCTACTGACAGCCGATCGTGTGTGAATTGCGGCGGCTGTTTAGAATCTTCTACGGATGGAGGTGAGGTTGTTTCTCAACAGACCATCCTGGATTAGGATCGAACGGAGTGAAGGTACGACGACTCGATATCGCGATAAGCGAAGGCTGTCTTGGCGCCTAGCCAAGATTCGGTGATTTTGAACCTTTTTTGAAAGGGGAGGACGATGTATACCAGATTGAGTTACTTGGCTTATTATCTTCTCGTACTGGGCCTTTCGACAATGATGCAAATATAGAAGCTGTGAGTATCCAATTACTATTCTTTATCTGATTACTTGGAGGAAAAGACCATGAATGAAGAAAAACAAATGATTATGCCTTTTAGAGTTGTATTTGTCCTGATGCTGAGTCTGATGGGCTCGGGTGCCAGAGCGGATCTGATCTCGTTCTATGATTTTGAAGAGCCCAATCCCTTTGACGACAAGATCAGTGGGGTGGTTGCTACCGTTGGAGCCAATGTCACAATAGAGTCGGGCACTCCTCTCGGAAATGCGGCTGTATTTCCTGATGGCTCCAGGGCTGACAATGATATTCTCGTGGCTCAGGGTGATGCACCTGTGATTGGCTTGAGTGACTTCACCTGCATGGCTTGGGCTCGGCGTGCCACGCAAACCACGGATGCTGATGGGATCTGTGATATGGTCGCCGGCACTAACGAAGGTGGTTTCCAGATGCTGCTCGTGGCAGATTTCCGCTTTGGTGTTGGTGGCCCCGGTAACCAATGGATGCTCACGAGATCAGTCACCCAACTGGCTCAGGATACGAATTGGCACCATTATGCAGTGTCTGTAGACCGTGATAATCCAGCGGGACTCTCTCTGTATATCGATGGTGTTTTAGATAGTGCGACCGATCCGACAGGATATGCGTCTGTTTCAATCGCAGCCAACCAGGACTTTCAAATTGGTTCGTTTAACGATTTAAGTCTAAATGGTTCGCTTGATGAGCTGGCGATTTTTGACACGGCACTTACGGCGGAGGAGATCCTTGCGGCAATGGCGGGTGTCGGATCGGGATTCCCACTCGCACGGGGTCCGGACCCGGCAGATGGCGCCAAGCTCGATGCCATGTGGGCAAATCTCTCCTGGAGAGCTGGAACGTGGGCTGTCTCACACGATCTGTATTTCGGCACCAGCTTCGATGACGTCAATGATGGCGCCGAAGGGACCTTTGTCGGCAACCTGGCAACGACAAGCCAGGTGGTTGGGTTCCTCGGTTTTCCGGCTCCCGAGGGCCTCCAGCCCGGCACGACCTACTACTGGAGAGTCGATGAAGTCAATGACGCCAATGCAGCCAGTCCCTGGAAGGGCGATGTCTGGAGTTTTGCGGTTCCGCCCAAGACCGCATACGAGCCCGTCCCTGCAGACGTCGCCAACTTCGTCATGACGGATACGACTCTGAGATGGACGCCCGGTTTCGGCGCTACGCTGCATTACGTGCATTTTGGTGACAATTTCGACGAAGTAAGCAACGCCGCCGGAGCTCTGCCCCTGACGGAGGCGACTTTTACGCCGGCCACGATGGAAGCAGAGAAGACCTACTATTGGCGGGTTGATGAGTTTGACAGCGCCGGCGCCACGCATAAGGGCAATGTCTGGAGTCTCACAACCGTGCCTGATGTCGCATTAACCAACCCGAACCTGATGCTCTGGTGGACGCTGGATGAAGGCGAGGGCACGACCGCGGTGGACTGGTCCGGCCACGGCAATCACGGCGCCATCACGGGTGACGCTCGGTGGACAGACGGATATCAAGGCACTTCGCTGACATTCGGCAATGACGTTTACGTGGGATCGGCCGGATATGGCGGTTTGACCGGCACGGCGCCTCGTACCTGCTGTGCCTGGGTCAGGACGACGGCCACAGGCAGCCACAATATCATGTCGTGGGGTCAGAACGTGGCCGGTCAAAAATGGAGAATGCGCGTCGAGGGTGCGGCGGGTGTCCTGCGTGTCGAGGTCAACGGCGGGTACCACGACGGCGTAACGCCAATCGCCGACGGACTATGGCATCACGTAGCGGTAACATTTGAAGATGACGGCTCGCCGGATGTACTCGACACGCTGCTCTACGTGGACGGCCAGCTCGATGCCACCGGCGCTACGGCAGATGAGCCGATCGATACGGCGGCGGGCCCTGTTCGGATTGGTGAGTCTCCCTGGCACAACGAACCCTTTGAAGACGAAATCGATGATGCTCGCATCTATGATAAGGTGCTGACTGCAGAGGAGATTCAGCAGGTGATGCTGGGTAACACCAAGCTGGCCGGCAATCCCGACCCGGACAGCCATGCGACAGTGGACATACGCGACATTTCATCCCTGAGCTGGTCGGCAGGCGATGCGGCAGCTTCTCACGATGTCTATTTTGGCACGGACCGGGATGCGGTAGCCGGTGCGGACAATACCGCTACCGAGTTCCAGGGCAATCGGGCCGGGACGAGTTTGTCACTGGCCAATTTGGTCGAGTTCGGTGGTGGCGATTACTACTGGCGCGTCGACGAGGTCGCAGCCGATGGGACGATGACTGCCGGAACTATATGGAAGTTCACGGTTCCGGATTATCTGATTGTGGAGGACTTCGAGTCGTACAACGATCTGGCTGAAGATGACCCGGCTAGCAACAGGATATACCTGACATGGATAGACGGCTTCGGCACGACCACTAACGGCGCTATAGCCGGCAATCTGGATGTTCCTTTGATGGCTCCGGGCCACAGCAGCGCCCTGGCGATGCCGGTTAGCTACGACAATGCCGGCAAGACCTCTGAGGTGACCAAAAACTTGACATCCGGGAAGGACTGGACCGTACAGGGCGTAACAAAGTTGGTTGTGTGGTTCAGCGGTGATGCTGCCAATGCGCCCGATCGCATGTTCATAGCTCTGGGCAATGCCGTAGTGTATCATCCTGATGATGCCGCAACCCAGGATACCGGTTGGAACGAGTGGGTGATCGAGCTGCAGGAATTTGCAAATCAGGGTGTGGATCTTACTAACGTCGGCTCAATTACCATCGGCTTCGGCACGAGGAATGCCCCGCTTGCGACCGGCGGCATAGGAATGGTTGACATTGACGACATACGGTTGATTCGGTAGTACTACCGTAATAAGCGAGGTGGCTTGCTGTTCACGGGTTGCCATGTTCGAAACTCCGGGCCTATGCTGATTGACTCGGTATAGGCCCCGGCTGTTTTCAGCATCGCTGCAGCATTCGTCCGGACGGATATCGGCGACGGAAGCGTCGATTGGGATGATCTAAAGGAGTTGGCCCGAGACTGGCTGACAAACGGACGGCGATGAGTGCGTCTCACTCCCACAATTCCCATAGGTCGGTGGTGAAGTAGTCAAAAGCCACAATCTGAAGCTCGGAGAAGCGCATCCACACACCCAGGAGTCCATCAATGACCTGATCGAACTCTACGAAGCCTCGAACAAACCGCAAGAAGCCAAAGAGTGGCGGGCAAAACTGCCGCAAACAGAGGCTGTGAGAGAGTGACATGTCAGTACCTATATGGCCACAATCTCTTGCCTTGTAGAACGTGGCATTTCCTTGAAAGACCCTGACACCAAAATGTCTCCACAGACCTTGATTTGGGTGCAACCAGCCGCCCGCTAGGCGGCTTTGCCTTTAACATCAGCCCATTTGGCGTGTATCAGATTCTTGTAAGGATATAATCTCTGGCATTGTTGCGCCACCCGGTATTGTTGGAAGGTTTCCCAGTCTCCATTCAGATAAAGAGCACGTAGATGGAGAATGGATTGTGCTCCGGGAATACGCCAATGCATACCCGTTTGCTCCATACGGTCCTTTACGACGTGACGACAAGCGCCTTCGACCACACCACTGCCAATCGGATAGCCCGCAGATAAATACGCATCATATTTCATGGAACAACGATTGTTCTCCAAATAGGTTATCGCTTTTTCTAGTTTCTTTCGTTTGTTCTTGCTCAGCCTGTTTTTAACGCCCATCTGTTTGATGCCACCGATGACATACCCCACCTTGCCTTCCAGGAGTCGCTCCAGACGAGTCATTACAAAGGCCTGGGCTTCCTTGCTGCCTTCGGGATAAAAGCAATAGGCCACGGTCCACAACCGCTCCAAGACATGATAGATATCCAGGATACAAATAACGCCCGTAAACATGGATCTCAGGATGCGCCAGAGCTTACGTTCGCCATCCATGACACAAACAACAGGGTGACGTCCCTTGGGATTTCGCTTTGCAACTTCCTGATCAAACCACGGAAAGATGAATTCCGTCCCCTTGATCTCTTCACCTTCATGCCGCTGCGTCAGTTCGGCACGCAAGCGTTTGTCTTTCGGTTTAGGACGCTCTGTTTGCTTCTTATGGCGCATCACTTCATTGACCACATCCTGGGCGGTCCGTACAAAAGGCTCGATGGTGTAAACGCCTCCCACGCAGGCCATTTTCTTCTTACCTCGTTTCTGGCCTTTCTTCAAACGGCCCTCCGGAGCAGGGCCGTCCTCTTGGACGTTTCGACGCATCTTGACGCCCTTATGATCGGCCGTCAGCACAATAATCGATCCTTTCGGAGCAGGTGGAGGAGCAGGTTGCTGTTCGAAGAATCCCGCGACCTCCTGTGCCATGGTTTGACTCATAGTTTCCAGGCTGCCAACGGTTTGCCCAAGGCCCAATATGCGTTGGACGCTCTGACGCGATTGGTCATACGACCCTTGGACACAAAATGACTGGTCCCAGTCTTGTAATAGATTTGAGAAGTTGCTGCCCGGCAGTCCCAATCGACTGTCCAAGGGAAGTATTTCCAGTTTTTGTGTCGGGCGACTACCGTAGGCGGTGCGTGGAATACTCAGTTCGCCAAAAACAGAAACATAGCGTCGGTTATACAAGCCTTCTAACCGTTTGAGTTCCCGGTCTTGATAGGTCAAGGTCGGGCCCAAGTCACCGGTGCCTTGAGCATGGACAAAACCGCCCAATGTGGCCAGGCCGAGTCGGAGTAGTCGCGTCCAAAGATCTTGCTCAACCACATCGATACGCGTGCCTTCGTGAGCGGCTTTTTGAACCATGTTAATAATGCCATCAAATTCAGCTTTTGCCTTGAGAATGTCCATTTCTTGCAATACGATCATTGTTGGGCCTCCTTAAAAGCTTAAACATCTTTCTTGTCCATCAATGTTTTAGGCTTTGAGGCCCATAATATCAATTTCAATCTCTTTAAGTGCTTTAATTATAAGACGTTAGCTGCGTGCTCGGCTGGTTGCACCCCCTTGATTTTTCCCAAACGGAATAGGTATGGACACCCAATATGCGCCCAAGAGCGAATTTATTATGGGAATTTCTCATTTCGATCGTTTTCAATGAACGAGTTGAAAAAACGGGTAGACAACTCTCTCAATCTGTCACCCCAGGTTTCTTCCGTTGCAGGTCGTGTTGTTATCCGTATGTCACAATGCCACGGAGACATAGATGGAACGGTGCTTATCGCGTACTTGACTTGATGATCTTTTCTGCAAGTTCATTGAGGTATTCTTCTATAGCTGTATATCCGGAGGGCGTCTTCCTGTCGGCATCATATTCCTCCTTGTCGAAACCGTTGGCTTCTTCCCACTCGTCGGGTATTCCGTCGTTATCTGAGTCCAGTGGAGGCTTTGAAGGTGTCAAACCTTCCATGAGGTCTGCCTGTTCTTTACGCCCCCATGAACCGGTGCCATAGATAACATCATGGACGACACGTTTAGTAACTGCGTCCTGCGGAAAACAGCCGCTTTGAGCAAGGACCAGATCGTAAGCCTTCTTCGGATGATGGGTTTTGACAGGTGCCATTTCCGGCTCATCTACTTGGCGTATACCTTTGTCCTCATAGTAACCCAGACCATATAGCTTGTCAGCTTCTGCCCAGGGATTCTGTATTAGTCCTACGCCTTCGATGTAATTATCGGCAAGATAATAGGGTGTGTTTCCAACGAAGCAGAACGGGAATATCTTTGAATCACTTGGTCCCTGTTTGTAATAGTTGCCGACGATGGAGAAGGGCGGCGTGGGCAGGTGGCCTTCATGGCTGAAACCATCGCGAAAGTTATAGACGACGTTGTTGCGAAAGTCGGCAGGGCCCGTCGCGATGGCAGGATTTCGTCGGCGTTGGTGAACAAAAAGGTTGTGATGGATGGATATCCTGCTGCTGCCCGGACCTGCAATGAGGCCGTAATTATGAGGTCCTTTAGCATGTCCCTTTGTGGCGGATTCCTCGATCGTACACCACTGGATCGTAACACGGGTGGCACGACTGTAGATGTCGATAGTCTCATCCTCTGCCCAAGAGCAGGAAATATGGTCAAGGATGGCATTGTCAACGACCGAAAACTGAATAGCGTCAAGTTGTGAACCTCGACCGGGATCTGGGCGAACACGAAGGAACCTGGCGACGACATCGTGCACTGGATCTTTTCTGTTTGCTGTGCGAAGCATCCC
>JADHXR010000013.1 GCA_016782865.1 Phycisphaerae bacterium | reverse complement strand
CCAGCCCGAGGGTGATGTGGATGTAAAGTCCGAGCCCCTTGTCCCCTCTACTGAGGTGGTGGTCATGGGAGCCCGGCCCTGTGGAGTGGCTGCGTTGGAAGCACTCGACAAGGTATTTCACTGGGATTACGATGACGTCCGTTACAGCGCCCGCCGAGAACGCACGACTTTGATCTCTTTCGCCTGCACAAAGCCTGGTCCGCAGTGCTTCTGCACGTCGGTAGGCGGATCACCCCACAACACTGTGCAAAGCGATGTGCTCGTTTTTCTCGGAGATGATGGCCAGGCCCTCATGCAGGTCTGCAGCGACAGGGGTGCAAAGTTCATCGATCAACTGGGCGACGTTGCCAAACCTGCACCTGCAGGAACCAAGCTTCCCACCGTGCCGGAGGTCAAGGAAAAATTCGATCCCGAAAAGATTAAGACATGGCTTGACGAGAGCTTCGAGAGCGATTTCTGGACCGACATCTCGCTCAAGTGCCTGGGATGTGGGGTCTGTAGTTTTCTTTGCCCGACATGCCACTGTTTTGATATAGTTGACGAAGCCAACTGGCAATCCGGTCAGCGGCGCCGAAATTGGGACTGTTGTTCTCACCCCATGTTCACCAAGCACGCATCCGGCCATAATCCCCGACCCGATCAGGCATCTCGATGTCGCCAAAGGGTGATGCACAAGTTCAAATACTTCCCTGAGCGCTTTGGGCAAATCGCCTGTGTCGGATGCGGCAGGTGCACGCGGGCCTGCTGTGTGGGCCAGAACCTTGTCAGCATTCTGACTGACATCGAATCAAAAGCGAAAGGAGGGGACAACGCCGATGCCGAATGAAGACTCAGCGAACCAGGCCCAGACATTGATACCCCTGGACTACATGGTCTCGAAAATGCGCATCGTCTCGGTCACAGACGAGACAGTCGACACCAAAACATTTCGCCTGGAATTCTGCGATCCACAGCAGGGCGAACAGTTTGAGTTTTGTGCCGGCCAGTTCGGGCTTTACTCGGTGTTCGGTGCAGGTGAGGCGACCTTCTGCATTGCCTCTTCGCCCACGCAGAAAGGATACATCGAATGCAGCGTGAAACGCACAGGCAAGGTCACCAACGAACTGCACCAGTGTAATGAAGGGGACGTCATCGGTTTTCGAGGTCCCTATGGCAACTGGTTTCCGATCGACAGGATGCAGGGAAAAAACCTGCTGTTCGTCGCCGGCGGCATTGGGCTGGCCCCACTGAACTCGTTGATCTGCAATTGTCTGGATCTGCGGGATCAGTTCAAAGAAATATCCATTCTGTACGGGGCGCGTAGCGTGGACGATCTCGTGTACAAAGAGCGGCTGGACACCTGGCAGCAGATGAAGGATGTGCAAACGCTCTACACGGTGGACCCCGGCGGCGAAACCCCTGAGTGGAAGGGCGAGGTCGGCTTTGTTCCCACTGTTTTGACGAGCATGAAGCCCAAGCCAGAGAACACCGTGGTCGTTCTCTGCGGCCCGCCCATCATGATCAAGTATGTGCTGGTGTCCCTTGTGGAGTTGGGGTTCTCGCCGGAGTCGGCGTACACGACGCTCGAAAACAGAATGAAGTGCGGCGTGGGCAAATGTGGTCGCTGCAATGTCGGCAACCTGTATGTCTGCAAGGACGGTCCGGTGTTCCGCTGTAGCGACTTGGAGGTCTTACCGAAAGAGTTCTGAGCAACGAGCGGACTTTCTGCAGGAAGAAGAGGGCTCGAAATATCTGAATCAATTTTGGTGCTATCTGGTGTAGAATCATGAGAAAACTTACCACAGTGTTACTTATATTCATTGGCTTATCATCTTATGCTTTCGGTGTGGAAAAGCCACAGGTGGAAAAGCCACAGACCGAGCAGGAAACTTGCATCACGGAAGAATGTCATGCCGAACACACCTCAAAGCCAATTATACATGATCCCGTAAGTGAAGGCAGTTGTGAGGCATGCCATGAAACGGTCGATGTGAAGGAACACACCTATAAGCTGACCGACGAAGAGCCGGCAATCTGTGTGCAATGTCATGACGAACTGAGCAAGGAGTACGTTCACAGTGCCCTGGATGACGACGGCAAGTGCAGCCAATGTCACGAAATGCACTCCAGCGAGAATAAATTTCGATTACTTGCCCCAACGGTTGGCGAGATGTGCGCGGAATGCCATGAGGTGGCTATAGATGCAACCCACCTTCACGGCCCTACATCGGTCGGCGAGTGCACCTTATGTCACGACGCCCACGAAAGCGATCACGAAAACCGCTTGATCATGGGGCTGGACCAGTTGTGTGTGTTCTGTCATGTCACCACCAAGGAGGAACTGGAAGGAATTGAGTTTGTTCATGAGCCGACACGGGACAACTGTGTGGGCTGTCATGATCCGCATGGGGCCGACAACTGGAAAATGCTCAAGGCTGAGGCGCCGGACCTGTGTTTTTCCTGTCATGAGGAAATCCAGACAATGGCCCAGGCCTCCAAACACCAGCACAATGCGGTCTCAGAACCAGGCGGATGCCTGAAATGTCACACGCCCCATGCTTCATCCGTCCGACCCTTGCTATCCAGTGCGCCGACCACCCTCTGCCTGACCTGCCATGACAAGCCCCAGGGGCAGACCATAGACGAGGTTCTGCCGGCGTTTATTGACCAGATCAAGGACAAGAAATATCTCCACGGGCCCATCCAAGAGAATGACTGCGGCGGTTGCCACATGACGCATGGCAGTGACCATTTCCGTATACTGGCCGCGGAGTATCCGGCGGGATTCTATGCCTCATTTGATGAGACGAAATATGAGTTGTGTTTTGGCTGTCATGAAAAAACGCTGGTTCAGACGGCCACCACTGACGGCCTGACGGATTTCCGCAATGGCAATCAGAATCTGCATTTCCTTCACGTCAACAAGGAACGGCGCGGTCGAACCTGTCGGGCGTGCCATCAGACCCATGCCAGCAACCAGCTCAAGCATATCCGCAAGAGTGTGCCATACGGCGGATGGAAGGATCTACCGATCAATTTCGGCAAGACCGACACAGGGGGATCTTGCGATCCTGGATGCCATTTAGCAAAAGGGTATGACAGACAAACAGCCGTTGACTATACGGTCAAACCGGCAAGACGAGAGCCCAGACCAAAGTTAAGGGTCAGAAGCGGTATTCAGCAGATTTCCCCCCCCAGATAGGGCTGAAAGGAAATATGACAATGAAAACGACAAGGAACATCGTTGCGGCAGTGGTTACTGTGCTTGCATTTTCGACTGTGATATGTGAGGGCGTATCGACTCCGCCGCGAAGAATCCCCGAGGGCGCATTGACGCCGGAGTTTTCAGCAGTTGATACGACAGGCAAGCCCTTTGCCTGCACGCGGTCTAGCGGCAAGGTGTTGATACTGGCATTCTTGTCATCTGAGCAAAAACGCTCCCAGGAGGCCGTAGAGGACATTTTTAGGGCGTTGTCCAGCATTCCGTCAGATAGGTTAACGTCTCTGCAGGTCGCCTTTGTCATGCAAGATGTTGACAACAGACAGTTCATTGCGTCGATTCAGAAAGAGGCGCCGACCGTGGTTCATATCCTGGATGACGACCGGCACCGCATATGGGGCAAGTTCGGCATCATTGCCACGCCCACCGTATTGATTGCCGATCCCCAGGGTAAGGTGCTCTGCGTCAAGCCGGGGCACGCCTACGATTTCGCGCCGGTGGTTAAATCCAGGCTCTTCCAGGCCCTGGAAATCCCCTATGACGTCAGCCCCAGCGATACCTCAACCGTTCGTACCGTGGCCAACAGCACTATGTCTGCCAAGGCCAAACGCCATCTGCAGATGGCTAAGTCGCTGTCGAAAAAGGGTAGAGTCATTTCGGCCATTGAGCAAGCCAAAATGGCCTACGAGATCGATCCGAATTCCTCGGATGTGGCATTGGAATTGGCCGAACTCCTGTGTAGGGCCGGACAGGCTCAAAAGGCCATC
This sequence comes from Phycisphaerae bacterium, assembly GCA_016782865.1. Lineage (GTDB taxonomy): Bacteria > Planctomycetota > Phycisphaerae > Sedimentisphaerales > Anaerobacaceae > SG8-4. The sequence goes on along the minus strand of JADHXR010000013.1, from coordinate 63,504 downwards.
AAGCTCGTTAGCGCGGCATCCGTTCAGAATCATCGGGACAAGGCCCGAACTAACCTGACCCTGGGGTGGGCCAACCGCCAACTGGGCAGACTACAAGAGGCGGAGACATTTTTGAAGGAGGGCATCCGCCAGGATGCGACGTTACACAGACTTTACTTTGAACTGGGCCGCGTTTACCAACAACGCGATGAATCCGAAAAGGCGATGCAGGCCTACTTTCGGGCGCTGCAACTGATATACCAAGAAGAGGAACAATGACTATGGTGTCCACTGGCTCGGCTGGTGGTCTTGATTGTTGAGGTTACTTTATAAAGAAGCACTGACATGACAAGTCGGTTCAGTGAAGTATGTATGGGACATCCCGAATTATGAAACTTCAACTGTGCAGGAGAGTTTCCGTGAGATATAAATTGAAATCCCGGCCAATACTGCTAGGATCTCTAAGTGGGCAGACATATGTGGAATTCATTGTCTTTGCGGTACTGGCGGTTGTCGGCTCGGCAGCAATCGTTCTATTCTTGGTCAAGCCGGCCAGTACCCCACCGATAGCCCAGGCCGGTAGCGCGGCGATCCAGGAAGATACGCCGAAATCGATCACCGTTGCCGGAAGCGACGAAAACGCAGAACAGTTGACCGTTGGCGGCAAAGCAGCTCCGGCGCCCGGCCAGCCCGGCGCAGCGGCGCCAGATCTGGCAGACAGTCGTGAGACGAATTTGCAGGGTTCGGACAGCTCTTCGGTCAAGGTCGATGCTGACCAGGCTGATAGCGATGCTGTGGCCGTGCCGATCGAGGTCAAGTCGGTGACCGATGACTCTGCCGTCAAGACCTACAGTCTGAGCGTCACCGCGGTCGATGGCTCTGTCACGAGGAGTCCCGGCCAGGCCAGCTACAATCATGGCGAGACGGTGACTCTGGAGGCGGTACCGAATACGGGGTACAGTTTCACGAATTGGACACAGGACCTGTCCGGCAGCACCAATCCGGCCAGGCTTCTCATGGAAGCGGACAAGTCGGTGACCGCCGGCTTCGCCCCCAAGACCTACAGCCTGACTGCCAACGCGATTGGCGGCTCTGTCACGAAGAGTCCCGATCAGGCCAACTACAATCATGGCGAGACGGTGACTGTTGAGGCGGCAGCGAATACGGGGTACCGTTTCTCGAATTGGACAGGGGATTTGTCCGGCAGCACCAACCCCGCCATGCTGGTCATGGAAGCAGACAAGTCGGTGACCGCCAGCTTCGCTATCAAGACCTACAGCCTGACCGCCACCGCAGTCGACGGCTCTGTCAGGAAGAGTCCCGATCAGGCCAGTTACAATCATGGCCAGACGGTGACTTTGGAGGCCGTACCGAATACGGGTTACAGTTTCACGAATTGGTCGGGCGACCTGTCCGGCGGCACCAATCCCGCAATGCTGGTCGTGGATGCGGACAGGTCGGTGACCGCCGGCTTCGCCCTCAAGGGCCACAGCCTGACCGTCACTGCGGTCGGCGGCTCTGTCACGAGGAGTCCCGCTCAGGCCAGCTACAATAGTGGTCAGACGGTGACTTTGGAGGCAGTGCCGAATACGGGGTACGGTTTCACGAACTGGTGGGGCGACCTCTCCGGCGGCGCCAATCCTGTCACGCTGACCATCGACGCGGACAAGTCGGTGACCGCCGGCTTTGCCCTTACAGCAAAAGCGAGCGATGTGTTAACCAACTCCATCGGCATGAAGCTGGTCTATGTTCCCGCCGGTTCGTTTATGATGGGCAGCAGCGATTCAGCCGCACAGTTGGCCGGGCAATACGATAAGAAGGAGAAGGACTTTGCCAACGAATTCCCTCAGCATCCGGTACGCATATCCAAAGGCTTCTGGATGGGTCAGACAGAAGTAACCCAGGGCCAGTACAAGTCAGTTATGAATGCCCAGCCCTGGTCTGGAAAGGCATATGTTCAGGCCGATGCCAACAACCCTGCAGTATATGTGAGCTGGGATGATGCCGCAGCGTTCTGCAGGAAGCTGAGTCAGCAGGAAGGCAGAAACTACAGGTTGCCCACCGAAGCTGAGTGGGAGTATACCTGCCGGGCGGGCACAACAACTCGGTTTAGCTTCGGCGACAGCAACTCATCCCTTGGTGACTACGCATGGTTTGACGGTAATGCCGACAAAGTGGGTCAGGACTATGCTCATCCGGTAGGGCAGAAGAAACCCAACCATTGGGGTATTTATGACATGCAGGGCAATGTTTTTGAGTGGTGCAGTGACTTCTATGATGAAAAGTATTATTCCAGTGGCCCGAGCGTCGATCCTAATGGGCCTTCATCCGGCATTTCCCATTCTTTGCGCGGCGGCTCCTGGGATGACGGTGCGAGCCGCCTGCGCTGCTCCTATCGCTGCGACTACCGTGTCAGCCGCGGCCTGCTCGTAGGTTTTCGCGTGGTCAATGACGGCCAGGCCGTCAGCGATGTCGCGGCCGTGCCGATCGCGGTCGAGTCGATCACGCCGAAAGCCACCGATGACAAGGTGAAGGCGCAGGAAGATGCGACTGTCGCCGCCCAGGTGCAGAGGGCTGCGCCGGTCGCCACCAAGACGCAGAGAGCTGCGCCGGCCCCCGTCAAGGCGCAGAAAGCTGCGCCGGTCGTCGTGAAGGCCCAGGAAGCCAAGCCGATCGCCGTGAAAGCACAGGAGGATAAGCCGGTCGTCGTCAAGCCCCAGGAAGCTAAGCCGAGCGCCGTCAAGGCGCAGCCCAAGGCCACCGTCACTCCTGCCGCAGACTTGACTCTGATTGACGCCGGCGGCAGTGTGTATGACAGGCTCGACCAGGCTGCTGTCGTCGCCCGCATCGGCAACGTCCAACAGGCCCAGGCTGTGCTTACATCGCTACTCAAAGACAAGGACGCGGCGGTCATGGCCGGGTATGAGTTGGGCTTGATCCATTATGAAAACGGCGAGGTAGACAAGGCCATGCCCTTCTTCAAGGATGCACTGAGTGGCGCTTTCGGCGGATCTGCATCCGGCAAAGATGAACAGGCGTTGACCGCACTGCTTAACCAGGAAGAGGACGCCGCCCGCATTAGATATGAACTGGGTCTTGTTTGTCAGTCGCAGGGCAAGCAGGATCAGGCAGCGAAGCTGTTTAGAGATGGCTTGAGCATTATCTCCGCCAAAGGCGCCATCTATATCGGCGTCAAGAAATGCAAGAGCTGTCACTTCAAGCAGTGGAATAGCTGGCGAAAAACGAAGATGGCTACGACCTTCGAAGTGCTAAAACCTGGCGTCAGGAGTGAGGAAAAGACCAAACTCAAGTTCGACCCCAATAAGGACTATACAAAGGATGCCACGTGTCTCGGTTGTCATACAAGCGGTTTTGGCATTCCCGGTGGCTATATTGTGCCGGCCGACGGCGACGCCGCGGCGAAAGAACAAGCCGCAGACAATGCCGGGGTAACATGCGAGGGGTGCCACGGTCCGGGAAGCAAGTCCGTCAAAATACAAGAGGATATCAAGGAAAACAAGCGGCCTTATAAGTTCGCTGAGCTTCGGGCGGTCGGTTTCCACAAAGCCGGAGTGCGATCTTGCACACCATGCCACAACGCCAGCGACCCGGGCAAAGAGCCCGGATACCATTTCGCCTACGAAGAGGAAAGGAAAGAGGGCCAACACGAAAATATTGAGTTGAAGTACCGCCAAGAATAGAGAGTCTACGAATCATCGACACGCTGCTTGCGCTGCTGCACCATTCTGCTTGTGTTTATGATTCTCAATCGTAAATGGGACCGTCAGGATGTTTGATCTGACCGTATGCGCTTGTCAAGCGTCCATCGGACCACCATAGAATCATAGAGCACACCACAAAGGACCTTTGACAAGCACCTCAAGGCCTATAGGCTATTCCCAGCACTGCACTTCGCCGTTCTTCAGCGATACAAAGACTCTACCACGGGCTGTGCTCATGCCGTCAAAAACAGGCATTGTGTCCAGCGTCTGCTCGGATACAGTTCTACCATCTGCCGTGCTTACTACCCTGAGCATTACACCTTTCTCACCTTTGAACGATACCAACGATTCTTCTTCATTCGAATAGGCAAGACTTCCGGTCTCTTTTTTGCGCAGATCCGGGGGTCCGGCGACAATAAGCTTGTCGCTGGTCAGGACCATGGCTCGCACAATCAGGCTTTGCTCGTCGGCCCAGAATGGCTCGGGTTTCGATGGACTGCTCACGACGGGTTGCGGGTCCTTCTGCCCCTTCTTTCTCCTTGCCTTTGGCAAGCCCGTAATCATCTGGACTTTCTTTACTCCATAGAGGTGATAATCGTCAGCATTGTGGCCGGTAGCGGCCGAGGCAATCCTTACCCTTCCATAACCATAGGCACTCTCATCATCAAACGTCATTATGCGCCCAAAGGTTGTCTCATTCCCTGACGCCCATGCGCCCCAACCAGCCCTGACGTTCGTTCCAAGCAGCCAGTACGAACGAACAAACCACTCTTCGCCTAGAAAACCGTGTACGCCAAAAAGATGTGGCGCATCTTTGGCGCTCTTCTGCAAGGAACCATCAAATCTCTCCTGCTTCATGAACACGTTTTCACCATCACCGGACAGGATGTCTGTATTCACACCATCCATGTCAAACCCGCCTTCCGGTCCCAACTGTGCGCCAGTTTCAGGATCAAAATTGTACAGTACATTCTTATTCAATACCTTACCTGTCACGGGGTCCATCTTGTAGAAGGTGATTCCATCATCCAGATAGGTATTTCGTCCCGCCGAAGTATAAACGGCATCGTTCTGGATCAGAACCGAACCATGAACCGGCCATACGGATTCCAACTGACCGTAAGAGGATACCAGCCTGATTTCCGGTGCCGCCAGGAACTTCCACGCTAAGACACCGTCGGTGGCGCGCAGGCAGTAGAGACAGCCATCTGCCGAACCGAACAGCACCATTCCCTTGTAGATTGTAGGCGTGCTGTCTACACGACCATCGACTGTGAAACTCCACTTTTCTCTGCCGTTTGCTACGCTTAAGGCATATACCGTATGTGAATCTGTTTCCGCGATATAGACCGTATCTGCGACAATGGCCGGCTGGGTCAGACGACCTGTAAGCTTTGTTGACCAGGATTTCTTCAACGTTCCGGAAACAGTGGTTCTTGCCCCGCCACTTCTTTGCCCATCTCGCCTGTACATCGGCCAGTCCTCGTCATCAGCCGCTTTTGGATCGGAAATCTTCCCATATGCAGGTCCTTTCCGGAGTCTTTCAACATCACTAATTTCCACACCTTTCTTCTCTCTGGCCGGAGCGGCGGCAAAGAAACCCTGCACCTTGACTTTGTTGAAACAGCCACAGGCATCCGGCGGAGCATAGAGCATTCCATTTGCCGGCATTATTCCATACTGACATGCTCCGCGAATCCAGCTATTATTACCCAGCCAGCCTTTCTCCATATCAGCCACTTCGATGCCCGATCTTCCCGTGAACACATAACGCACAGATGCTTTGTTCCTGTAGCATCGATGATGAGCCATGCCAACTTTGCCGCCGGTCATCTTAACCTCACGACCCTCTTCCCTCACACCAGTCTTTAAATCGAACCTGTCCCAACTGGCGCCAATGTGGACCTTATCTCCCACAACAAAGACATCAACGGCTGAATTGTAGCTCTCAGAGCATGGCTTGCTCCACAGCACCTCGCCACTCTTTACTGAATACGCCACAAGAAGATTGGGACATTTGCGAGCAAACCCTTCTTCGTTCCATCCATGAACACCCCATTCGATCTTGTCGGTTGCCGCCATCTGCTGAGGATCCTGAGAATCAACCTTCGGAATCCTGTCGGCAACCAGCAGAACATCGTCTGTCGCTACGACGGTAGGTGAGGCAAACGACATGCGTCTAGCAACTGTCCGCCGTTTCTTTTCCCAAATTTCATTGCCGGTCCTTGCATCGAGTCGGCCCACACCATTGATATCCTGGTAGAACACACTACCGTTCCTGACCGTCATGGTCATAGGCAGGAGAAAATCAGTTTCTGTGAAATCCTTCTTCCAGAGATGCTCACCACTATCACCATCTACGGCCATGATATACCTGAAATCAGTGGCCTTGGGTTCGCCGCGCTCATGCAATCCACCACCCCGGCGATATACTTCCGAAGTGCCGACGGCAAGATATATTATGCCATCATCAACGGCGATCTCCTCCGTGCGCTCAGTACCCTTCAATACCGTCAGGATATCGCCTGTGGCCGCATCAAGAATGCTCACCGGCGCATCAAGACCCAGGGTCACGTATACTTTGTCTCCGACAGCCACAAGTCTTCGCGGCAGGTGGGTTGGCCCAGCACGGAAATGGCGGAGATGATCGCTCCACATGGGAATCGTCTTCTTCCAGAGCAGTGTACCGTTGAAGGCGTCACGGGCCACCAGTTTCCAATCAGCCATGAATCGAATAGAAACATTGGGAGCTTCATCCATTACTGCAAAAACCCGGCCCTTTGCCGATACCAGGCCACTGACACTGGCAGCCTCTTCATGGCTCCTGGCCCACCTGGGATTTGATACCCACTGGATAGTCCTCGGCGCAGCAACAACCGTATCGTTCGCCACCGCGTTGTTATCAGCTCCATGAAGGAAATGCGTCCACTCGTCGATGCTCGAAGGCACTGATTTTGTGATTTTCTTTCCACAAACCATTGCCACACCTCCCGGAACAAGAACTCTCAGCATCTCTTTTTCCTGTATCTCGCATTCTGAGTTCTCTATCACCAGCAGATTCACCAGATTGTCGGTATACGGCAGATTCCTCCCGTTATACACGGCAGCCGACACCTTGCCATACAGGTAGTCTGATCGGAGCCAATCACGAACCTTGGCGATTCTCTTTGCATCAACATCCAGTCCATGAACAAGAAACTTCTCATTCACCAGAAGACTGGCCAGGCTCTTGCCGTCCTTACACCCGACCTGAACGACAATCCCGCCCTTAATCCCGCTGTCCTCAACCACACCAGCAGACGCCGGCACCACAACCAGCATCACAATGGCAACGATACTCAATCTCTTCATTATTACTCCTGTCTGACAAATCCTGTCTGCAAAAGGCGTTTCTGCATAAACGAACACCTTGACTCCGTCGTGATCAAAATCAGAACTGCACACATTCCCCTCGAGCAAACCCAGTTAAACCACGGCACTCAAACAAATGAATCTTTCCTGTTCTGACAGTCAACAGATTAGCACCGACTAATCGATCATAACCGATGATCTGGCAATCAGCAATACCCCATCTATCTTTGCACCGTATGACATATCTACTCGTTGAGGCATGCTGGATGTCGTTGCGCCGGTGAAAATAAGCGGGGCCTATGCCGAGTGAATCAGCATAGGCCCCGAGTTCACAAACATGCCGTATCAGCAGCGCAGTTACTTGCTGCTTGAATTAGCCTCCAATGAACCTACCGAACCAGCCGAATGTCGTCGAAGTACATCGTCCCTGCGCCACCAGCAGCCGGGCTGCCTTTTGTGCCGACGCCAACGGTAATGGTATTGACGTTGGTAAGGTCCACGCCGGCAAACGCCGTCAGATCGACTACCCACTGGTTCCATCCAGTCATCTGCGTTGCGCTCGCGTCGTCGTGATATACTACCGCATTGCCAAGAGCAACAAACATCCGCTCGGCTGCATTACCGGAAGCACCGCGGAACCACAATGACAGCTTCGTAACGCCTTCCTCGGTCCAGTCTCGCGGATAGACCAATGTCAGCGTTGCTTCGGAAGTCTTGAGATTGTTGTCGTAAAAATACGGTATCGACTGGGCACCGCCGTGAACGATGCTTTGCTCGGCATAAGGAGGCAGCTCGTTGCCTACCAGAGCTCCATTTGTCGTGGTTCCAAAACCATCCAGCCACGATTCGAATATCCTGTTGCTCGCCGGGTCGGGCGGGTCAATATCATTGTAAGACTCGAAGTCGTCCACAAGGAGAAAATCGGCAGTCGTGAAGCTCCAGACAAGACCTTTGACTGTCTTGTCGGCATATACCTCATCGACGCGCCAGCAGTAACTTGCGTGCCATGCAAGTCCTCCAGGATCATAGCTCTCGGCACCAAGCGCTCTGGGGCCTATATACTCGGGTGAGGATGGGGTGGCGTTCCTGACCGCGCCCACATCAGTGCCAAAGTATAGCTCGTGCGAAGCAGCGTTATCCGCCGGCGTCCAACTCAGCGTTGCGATCATCTGCACATCCACCGCGGCATTGGCCGGCTGTGGATTGCCCACAGCACCCGGAGTCGTGAAGCCCCACACGTCGCCTTTATGTGTGAAGGGGGGATCGAACTCGTCGACGCGCCAGTAATAGACCTTCTCTGATTCCAGCGCAGCCGGACTGTAGCTGGCGCTTCCCAAAGGCGTGCCGCCCGCGGCATTGTTTACATCGTCGAAATTGGCGCCCATATAAACGGTGTGCAGCTTGGCGCCGAAACCTGGCGTCCAGCTAAAGGTTGCATCCGGGTCTACAAATTCCGCGCCGTCAGACGGGTCGGGGTTATGAGCAGTCTTAGGCGGAATTGAGAAGCTCCAGATATTACCTTTCCACGGACTGTTCGGGTCCGCTTCATTGACCTCGTCGATTCGCCAGTAGTAAGTTGTTCCCGGCACAAGACCGTCTGGGTATGCGAAACCCGCAAAGCCGGCGATGTAGAGCAGATCGCCCTGGTTGCCGCGGAAGGTGTTCTCGGTGCCGTTGTCCACATCGTCGAAATTCTCGCCCAGGTAGACATCATGCGAGACTGCAAAATCCCCCTGGCGCCAGCTAAGGGTCACCCATGTGGCCTCGTGAAGGGCGCCGTCAGCAGGGCTGGGACCGTAGGCATTGGGAAAACCTTTGCCGGTCATTTCACCTTTGATCTCCAACTCTGACATGGCATGGTCGAATATCTTAATATCGTCAAGCTTGCCAAGCAGGTCGCGACCGCTGAATGTCCCTAAGGTCAGGGGGCCCCCGCGCCTGTGTTCCACCCCGGCCGGGACGCTCAGTTCTCCATCGACTTGGCCATCCAGATAAAGGACGAGCATCTGCGTGCTAGAGTCGTAAGTCAGCGCGGTATGATACCATGTATCGGTCTCCACGACAGTACTGCCGTGGACTACCGACCAGTCGCCTGCGCTTGTGACGATACCGTGGATTTTCTGATCGGCAGCACCCTCGTGAAGCGAAAAGGCGTAGTCGTCGTCCTTGGAAACGAAGTCTTGTCTGCCGCCGGCTACCGAGTCGAAGGACACCCACGTCATCAAGGTCAGGGACTCCGGTTTGATGTCCGTCGCACCGGGAACGTTCACATAGTCGCCACCGTCGAATGCGAGTCCGCCTCCTACCTTGCCGGCCACCCACTGTGGCGAGCCCTGGAAAGTGCCGTCGTTCCCACTGCCGCTCGAGTCAATGGCAGTGGCTCCGGAGCCGTCATCGAGTCTCCACCAGCCTACGAGATCGGCCTGTACCCCACCGGATAGAACAAGACTCAACAGCAATGCAAAAGAGATTAAATAATTCGATTTTCTACACATGACAATCCTCCATTAGAAAAGGTTAACATGAAGCGACTCACAATGGTCTCTACTTTTGACTGCATTTTGCCCGTGTCTGCTAAGGACATTTCCATACGGTCAGATACTGCCTCCTTACCTTAGAGAGCCCGAAAGACAAGCTTCAATCCCGCCCGGATGGCCTCAAATCCACGGACTTCACCTTAACCCACTTATACCAGATCAGCCGCCCGCCCGTCAAGAAAAAACTTTGAATGACTAAGATGCCAGGATACTGTGGTTTCATTCTAAGAGCTCCTCACAGCCCCCAATTCTGCCCGTTTTCAGAAGGCTTGGTACGACCACCGACGGGACCTGTGATGGGAGAGACTTTGAGTAAGTGTACCCGAAGTTGCCCTGCAAATACGAAGATTATCAATTGGGCCGTAGACCGGGTTTGTAAGGCATTTCTTCGGTTTGACTATCCAGTTGTTTTTCCACTTTGGGATCAAGCTTGGCTTTGACTATCTCTTTGGACCAAGCTGTTCTTATCAATTTTTGAGGCCGTATCTTGACCGGGCCGTTCACAAATTCCGGGATGTTATAGACAACGACGCGTGATTGGTGATATTCCGGGTCTTCCTGCGGCAATAGAAACGGTTTGCCGAAATTACCGTTGGAATCAAAATAGCTGAAATAAGGATGTGTGCATATTCCATCCTGACGTTTACTGCTAAATACGACCCAACGGCCGTTGCTGGACCAGCAATGATAACTTTCCGCCCGATCGCTGTTTATTCTTTCTGCTTTACGGAATTCCTTTGTTTGAGTATCAAGCAGGTACAAGTCTGAATCAGGCATATAGAGTGGGAAATAGCTATATTCTGACATGCAAAAAAGGATATATTTCCCATTGGGTGAGGGCTTTGCATGGGCAACACTAAAGCCCAATTCACTTGCTATCAAGACAGGTTCAACCTCTCCCCATGAATCACTCTCCACATCATATGAGATGCGCATTAAATCATATTTCATTTTCTTTAGGGGATGTTCATCCTTGTCATAAATGTCCAGCCCGGGTGAACTGCAAAAGTATAGATATTTGCCATCAGGCGACCATTCGGGATATGTCTCCATACGTTCGGAAGTCGATATTTTTGGTGATGTTGTGATTGTGTCGGTCTTAATGTTATAAAGGAGAAGGTCGGAGACTCTGTCGTAAACATCGAGGTTCTTACCCTCGGCATGAAAAATCTGCTTTACGGTATTAAAAGCGAATGCAATAATTTTTCCGTTCGGATGCCATGATCTATATGATGTGGCGTGATTAAATGATGTTGATGTGTCTACCTTGTGTGTTTCATTATCATATGCCAGCATCATTGAGGTGCCGACTGCCCCGGCCCGCATATGAAATATCATTCTGTCAGGGTTGTAATTATGAAAGGAATGGCAGTTCACGCAATTCTTTCCCATCGTCCTGTTCAAAACAATAGGACGTTCATCATAGTCGCTCAAATCGCGTTGATATATGCCTAACTTATCCCAATATTGATACAGCGGTTTCATTAGCCGGTAAGCCAGATGCGTATCGATTTCTTCTTTAGCAATTTCGTTCTTGATGGGGGCGAAGCGACTCCATTTATCCTTTTCATCTTTAACAAAAACAGTTATAAGCAGCGACTTTCCACGATTCTGGTTTAACAACTTCTTCCATGGTCTTATAGGAATCCTGATGTTGGGGATTCGGCTGGATATATCAATAGCCTTGCCTTTTTCAGATGAAATTTGAACATAATATGATAATCCCTTTTCTTTGATGATAAAGTTGGTCGGTGCAATATTGGGGGGGAGGATTGTTTCGGTATAATCCGGAGATATGGTCGGTCGTCGTTCTTTGTATGTACAATTTTCAGGATTCGGGCTCTTGCTCGAGCAACCGGTGCATACTGTCACCACTGCAATGCACAACAAAAATAGAATAATGAAGACCTTGGATTGACGCATATCATTACTCCTTGGGCTTGTGATGGTACAGTCCATAAAACCAGTAAGTATCTCTATATTTCTTGAGCTCTCCATAAGCTGCTTCCTTGCTGTTTTTATGTTTTGCCCTGATACTATTGAAATCATTGAATTTCCGGATTGTTTCCTCTGAAATATCTTTCCCAGGTAAAGAGATACCCTTACCACCTGTGAGCTGATTGTAGATAAGCATGGTCTCTTCGAAATGGCGAGGAATTCCGGGATAATCAAAATAATTCAATCGGTGAAGGTGCTTCATAAAACGGCCAATCTGTCCTTCCAGCAGGCAGTATGCCATAAAATATTCAAATGCCATCTTGTTCTTTGTATTATTCAATAGCTCTTCCAGACACAGCTCCGGTTCGGTGGGCGAGACAAGGAAATCAGATACCGGCATCGTCTTTCTGATGTATTGTGATCGAGGATTGGCCCAAAAATCGTTACTGTCAGAGAGGTACTTTTGATGTTCTGCGGCCCAAGCTTTGTGCCAGATGGTTTTCTGCAACATTCTCAGATATTTAGCCGCAATGTCTCGCTCTTCTTCCAACAGATACACCAGCACAAGACGCTGAAGATTCCACGCTGTATCTCCCTTGGCAGCTATGGCTTCATAAGCCCAGTGTTCTGACTCATTTATTAGGGCGAGGTCAAAAAATAAGTCGCTGTGCTGAAGCGCATAATGTCCTCGCAAGCTTTCATGCATGAAAAGACCATCGCTCCCGAAAAGCTGTGCCACGCTGAACATTTCGTCACACAACTGGCCGGTATGATATAATGCTCTGTTAACCTGACATTGGACTATATTACTAATCGGAAGACCCTTTTGCGCCATATCGAGCACCCTGTCCCATTCTCCGGATCGCGCATAGTGGTCGATCAGGAGAAAAGCTTTCTCCTTCTTATCGTATGAATACAGAGCCATTACGGCAACGAGAAACAGAAATATGACACCTTGAAAGAGTCGTGTTGAGATGGAGCGGTAACACAAAAACTTGCCCCAAAAACTGTTTGTGTTCTCCTGTCCGATTCTGACATATCTCCGCTCAAACGTCACAAGAACTATAACAAGCGGCAAGAGTGCGTATAGCACCCATGACAGCCAGGTCAACTGGTAACTATTATGTGATGTCAGGTGCATCGCATAGGCATCGTGAATGCGCACAATAAATATGGTTGAGGCCCCTATATAGGGTAGCAACGCGGCATATAGGATATAGAGTGGAAGTAGTACAATTTTGCGACAATATAGAACCTCATAGAGTATGACTATGAGTGAAAAGACAAAAGCCTGACCGGCAGTCACATAGTACAACATTGCTTGGAGAATCAGAAAGAGCGGTAGTCGGAGAATGGCCTTCGAAGCAGCAAGGCGGATATAGACATTGACAGTGAGCAGTGTCCATAGGAATCCCAGCGTCAGAACAAGTGGGAATCTGTAGTTACTGTGTAAGGCCAAAAGAAGAACTGATGGTACCCAATGCAAATAAAGAATCGGCCGATTTGAACTTATTGACCGAATGAGCAGCTTTGTATTCCAGGTGACAGATGCGAAAACGAAAACAAGCAATAATGCTCCTGTCGGTGAGTAATAGAAAAACTGCGAGAAGAACCCGGAAATGAGTTCGTTTAATCCTCCGGGATAGCTGAAGAATTCATTGAAGAAATGCGGATCGAAAAGGAAGACAGGTTCTTGGGATTGATAGATGAGTTCCGGGTCTATTCGCAATAGTAAATAAGCAAAGTAAAAAGACATGAGAATAGCCGTGAACAGCAAAGCCCAGATTTTGTCCTGAGATTTGCAGCTTGTCACTTTTTGAAGTGCTTCTTGACCTTTTGATTCTGCCACAATATCGAACTCACGTTTCCTAAACCAATCCTGTCTGCAAAAGTACTGTGACATCAGTCCTGATTAGGAGCGTAGAATATTTCCCCAGCCCCTGATGGTAACACAGGATCTTTCGCAGAGTGTTCCTCTTGGGATTTCAGCGATTCAAGCTCTTCAAGAATGACAAAACTGACAGGTACCAGAATCAGCACAACCAGGGTTGAAGCCAGGGTCCCCACTCCCAGGGAAATCGCCATGGGGACCAGGAAGAGGGCCTGCTCGTTGGTTTCAAATATCATGGGCCCCAGACCCAGAAACGTGGTGATAGCGGTCAGAAAGATGGGCCGGAAACGACGCTCAGCCGCCCTGACACTCGCTTCTTTGATCGGAATCCCCCGGGCCAAATAACGATTACGGGTCATGGCCAAGACAAAGCCGCCGTTGACCACCATGCCGCACAGGGCGATCATGCCCAATACGCTGAAAATACTGAGATCAAAACCCAACACAATATGGCCCAGGACAGCCCCGGCCAATCCCCAGGGAACGGTCAGCAGCACGATGATCGATTGGACATAACTTCTCAGAAACGACGCCATGATAGCAAAAATGGCGAACAGGGAGGCGGTGAGTCCGATGCTCAAATTTTTCGTTGCTTCACGCTGCTCGCGCTGCGTCCCTTCGAAGGAGTAACGCAGGCCGGGAAACCGCTTCAAAAGATCCGGCAGTTCTTTTCTTTCCAGAGCGGATAACACCTTGTTTTCATTGGTAACGTTTTGGAGCACATTGGCTGTCACATTCAGGACCCGGCCTCCGTCCACGCGGTCGATACGCACGGGTGCGGTCGCTTCAATGATGTCCGCTGCCTGATTAAGCGGAATCTCGGCACCATTGGCTGCTTTGATCAAGAGCCCTTCCAATCCACTTAAGGACCGTCGGTCGGATTCCGGCAGGCGCACCATCACGCGCAGCTCTTCGCGTTCGCGCGGTTGTCGCAGTGCTTCCGCCCCGTAAAACGCGTGGCGGATCTGTTGACCCAAATCACGAGCGGTAATCCCCAGCGCCTGTCCTGCCGGTTTGATCTCAAAACTGATTTGCGGCATCTCCTTGCCAAAGCCTTTACGGATATCGGTCACGCCGGGATAACGTACCACCATGTCACCGAGCACTTCAGCCGCACGACGCAAGGTATCGACTTCCGGATGAGCCAGTTGAATGTCAATGGCCGCTTCACCGCCGGGACCTACCAGGTAGTCAAAAAAGAGGGACTCTATGTCGGGAATTTCCGGCACTTGCGCACGCCACAGTTCAACAAAGCCGGCGCCGGTGATGGTACGTTGGCTTTGCGGCACCAATTTGCAGGCGACCCTGGCTTGATTGCTGCTCCGATCGGCTACCGAAATACTGACACCGCGCACGATCCTGTCCTCGCCGCATTGGGCGATCGCCCGCTTGGCTGCGGCCTCAATCAGGAATGCCACGTCCCGGGTTCGTGCCACGGGCGTGCCGGTTGGCATTTCGATCTCTCCCTGGATGTAGTCATTTTCAATGGCAGGATTAAATGTGAAATTCACCCGGCCACTGAACAGGTAGGCAACTAATATAAGAAATGAAGAGGCAAACATCGCCAGGGTGATGTAACGAAATCGAAGCGCCGCCGCCAGGATGGGGTGGTAGAAACGCTCCATGGCCGCATCGATTTTAAGGCGGAGTGTGGTCTGGGCCCGGTCAAATCGGGAAAAGATCGAGTCCGGGTGAGGATGCTTCCTGGAGAACGCCAGGTGCGAAGGCAAAATAAGGAGTGCCTCAACCAGAGACACGGTAAACACGGCGATAATCACCGAAGGGAGAATGTTAAAAAAGCGGCCACTTTCGCCCGGCACAAATAGCAATGGCAAAAAGGCAATAATGTTCGTACCGACCGCAAAAATCACCGGTATGGCCATTTCTCTCACACCGGCCACGGCCGCCTCCATCCGCGACATCCCCTGGGAAATCTTATGGAAAATATCCTCTCCGACCACCACCGCATCGTCGACGACGATGCCTAGGGTCACAATAAAACCGAAGAGAGAGATCATGTTCACGCTGGCGTTCATCAAGGGCAGCAGGATGAGCGAGCCGAGAATCGAGACCGGAATGCCAATGGCTGTCCAGAAGGCCACGCGCAATTCCAGAAGCAATCCCAGTGCCAGAAGCACCAGTATCAAACCAATCGTTCCGTTAAACCTTAACAGATCGATTCGCTCCTGGTAATCTTCCGTCCTGTCATGGGACACCTTAACCTCGACCGAAGGCGGTAATGTGGCATTTACCTGCTCAACATATCGGTGTACCGCTGCAGCCACTTTCAAAGGAGGCTGGGATTCGGAAGCGTAAATCCCAATCCAAACCGATGGTTTGCCATTATAATACGACTCCCGTTCGGTCTCCTCAAACCCGTCCTCAATCGTGGCAATATCCCCTAACTTGATTTCAGCACCGGTATTGCTGCTCTTGATCGGGATCTCGGAAAACTCACTCCCGAAGTAGCGACGCTCGGTGGTCTTTAACAGAATATCTCCGCCCGGCGTTCGCATGGTACCGGCGGGCACATCCAGGGCGGCGCGGTCAATGGCGTTGGCGATTTCCCCCAGCGTCAGGTCCAGCGCGCGGAGTTGCGTTTGAGGCACCTCCACCCGGATTTCAGGACGACGCACACCCCGCATGACAACCAGGGATACCTCGGGCTGGGCCAGTAGACCGTCTTCAATCTGGTGGGCAAATTGAATCAGCGTCCGTTGATCCAGGTCGCCAAACACCGACACGTAGACCACACCTCTGCGACGATCCGATCCCAAAGAAATCACCGGCGGTTCGATCTCGTCGGGAAACATGCTGATGCGTTGCACTGCAGCCGTGACCTCCTGGAGCGCTCGGTTGCGGTCAAAGCCGGGCATGATTTCGACCGTGACTGAGGCGCGTCCCTCAGTGGCAGACGACACGATGCGACGGGTGAGTTCCAGGCCGCGAACCTCCGCCTCAATGGGCAGCAGGATCGACTGTTCGACCTCTTCCGGGCTGGCGCCCCGATACTGCATAGTGATCACAACCGTATCAAGCTCGAAAATCGGATAGATTTCCTGACGGATATTTCGGGCGACGACCAATCCCACCACCACCACCGCCAACATCAACAGATTCGCCGCCACATGATTGCGGGCAAACCAGGCCAAAAGCCCGGTCGCGGAAGAAGTGTCATTAAACGGATTACGTTCCATATCAGTCTTCCTGCCCTGTTCCTGTCACCGGTTCGGGATAAGCAGTAGCGGGTTGAGGGGCCACTTCCATTCCCGGAAGCGCCACGCGCAAATCGCTCACGATGAGCTGATCTCCTTTTTCCACGTTATTGGAAATGAGCACCGTCTCCGTTTCGCGCCAGAGAACTGTGGCCGGGAGAATCTTTAACAAATGATCGTCCCCAACGACCCAAATCCGGTTTCCTTCCCTCAAGGCAGCTCGAGGAATCGTCAGCGTATCCTCCAGCTCCCCGGCATCGATTTTCGCTTTGACAAAGCTGCCCAGCAGCAAGGGGAATTTGCTACCGGACCTTCGACGAAGGTCCAGGGGATCCGTTACCGACACAATCAGCCGTGCCATGCGATAGAGGGGATCCATGTCGCTTAAAAGACTTATGACGCTGCCCTGCCAGGTCACAGATTCTCCGCCTCCCATATCCAAAACCACCTGCGCTGCCGCCCCGGGCCGGCCATCTTCGGGAAACTTTACCCATTTCAGGTCAGAATACCGAAGTGTTACCTGAATCCAAAATTCATCCGTACCCACTAGTTCACAAATGTCCGAACCCGGATTTAGCAATTGTCCCACTTCAACCGATTCTTCGACCACCATGGCATTGAAGGGCGCGGTGATGACCGTACGGGAGCGTTGTAGCTCGGCGATTTCGATATCGTTTCTGGCCTTTTCCATGAGTGCCTCGGCACGCCTGAGATGGGGCTCCCGTAACACCAGCGACTTGTTGACCTCTTCCATGTCGAGATCCGACTGAAGCTCGCTCCATTCGCGTTTGGCAATGACCTGGCGGCCACTTTCCACCTCCCGTTCGAAGCGGGCCTGCTCGAAATTGGCCTGCACTTCGGCCAGCGCCAACTCGTAGTCCTTAGGGTCGATACGGATAAGCTCGTCGCCGGCCTTCACATGTCCGCCTATGGTGATCGATTCACTCTGCCAGATCACCTGACCCGTGACTTGAGGCCTAATGACCACCTTTCTCGACGGGACAACAGTTCCTTGAGCGCTGACCGCCACCGAGCGTGTCTGTGGCACCAGCGAAATCGTCTGCACAATCTTGGCCGAACCGGTGTTTTCCTCCGGAACCGTTTCGGGACCCGTCCATAGCAGCATGAGGCTCACGCAGCCACCGAAGCCGAAGATCAACAGAATGACAATGAACGCGCCAAATATGGATTTCTTATTCATTTGCAGAGGACAATATAGCAAGAGTATTAGGGTTAAGCATGGGGCCACCCAGTGCCCGATGCAAGCCGACACGTGCACTCAACACACTTCTCCGGGAGCTAACCACATCGCGTTCCAGGTTTTGCACAATAGCGAGAGATGTAAATACGGGCAAATAATCCGTGAGGCCCTGGCTAAAGCGGTTGCGAGCTTCAGTGAGAAGCCTTTGGGCAGTCACCAACTGCTGTTCCACGACCACGAGGCGTTCCTCGCTTTTTCGCTCCTCGAGCAAGGCGGCCTCCACCTCGAACAGTGCTGAAAGGTACCGTTGCGAGTAGCCGGCAAGGGCTTCCTCCAGGCGCGCTTTGCGAAGATTCACTTCACTGCGGCGCTGGCCCGCATCAAACAACGGCCCAGCCAAGCCAGCAAAGACTGCGGTGATCTCATTACCGAAACTGGGATCGCCTTTCCAGTCAATGGAACCCCCTATAGCCAACGTTGGTAACTGTTCAGCCACGGCAACGCCCACATCATAGTCGAATGCCAACACCCGTTTCTGCGCGGCCCTTAGATCGGGCCGGCGCGTAAGCAATAGAGCCGGGATGCCCACGGCAGGCAATGGCGACGGGCGGCCCAGCTGGCTTGACGTAACATGATTTCCCTTCCCGGGCGGCTGACCAAGCAGGACATCCAACGAATATTCCAGTTGTCCGATTCGGGCTTCGGTTTGCGGAACACGGGCCAGGGTGGCTTCCAATTGTGCCTGCTGTTGCAGGACATCTACAATGGAAGACTGCCCCTGACCAAAACGAAGCGAGGTCAATTGATGCAGGGACTCGTTAATTTCGATTTGCGCACGGATCACTTCGAACTGGCGACGTTGTTCCTGAATTTCAAAATAGGTTTCGGCAATCGCAGTGGACAGGAGGAGCCGGGCTCCCAGCCAGTCTTCAATCGTCGCTTGGGCCGTCAGGTTTTCTGCCCGCCGCAGGGATGATAAACGTCCCCAGACATCCAGCTCCCAACGGAAAAGAAAGCCTAAATCGGAAGCATCTTGCCGATCACGAGATTCACCACTTTCGGTTTCGCCATCCCACTGCAATTCGTAACCGGCATCGAGATCCAGGGAGGGATATAAACGAGCGCCCGCCTGGCGGGCAAGGGCTGTGGCCTGTTCGATGCGTGCCACGTATTGCCGCAGCCCAAAACTTGCGGCTAACCCAGATTCAATGAGACGGTCTAAATCCTCATCTTTAAACGTTTCCCACCAGGGGTAATTCCAATCATTCGGTAGGACCGCTCCAGTAGCAGATTCAGAAAAACGCGGCGGGACTTCAACCTCCAGAAGCCGGGCTTCTTCATCGACACTATGAATCGCGCACCCGCATAGCAGGCATATGAAGAGGCCAAAAAGCCGTTGCAGGCAACTCATGATTGCCCTGAACATTCTTCGGGGTAACCGATAACTGATACTAATAGGCATTCTGATTCTTCAACCATCAAAATGAGTATACCATATTAAACAGGGCAGATCAAGGGGCTGTTGCATGTGGGGTATATCCGGTCCATTTGAGCCCAGATACCAGGAAAGCAACTCTACCGCCTGCTTTGGATATTCCTACAAAGTTGTGGTATCATATCGCAAGTGAATCCTCGAAGTTAATAGTGAGACTTGATAAGGAATTGAAACTGCGGTCTGAACAGCATGTCCTTTTCGCCCAGACGGTGGGTTATCCAGTTTAGGGGAGACAACAAGAAAGAAAAAAAGTCAAATTTGGCTTGGACCAAATCAAACGGAGTATTATAATGAGCCGGATTTCAATCTGCTAAATGGAGGTCAGCTTCGCAGGTACACTCACGCAAATCAAGTGTTACAGGTTATCAGGTCGGCCTGAAAGTCTCGCAAAGGAGCGCCCATGTTTCATTTTAGAATTCTGCTTTTGTTAATCCTCAATATGCCTGTTGCAGTGTTGGCTGCCGATGGCGCAACCTGGCCTTGTTTTCACGGGCCACGACGTGACAACTTGGCGACCGACAAAGGGCTTTTGCAGACTTGGTCGCAGGAGGGGCCGAAGTTGTTGTGGACCGCCTCCGGCATCGGACATGGGTATAGTTCAGTATCGATAGGTGCAACTCGCATTTTTACGGCCGGTATGATCGACAAGCAGACGTACGTAACGGCTCTAGACTTGACGGGGAGACAGTTGTGGCAGCGCCTCAATGGACAGTCCTGGGAAGCTTCCGAGCGACAACCCTGGGCCGTGCCATATGCAGGCTCTCGGAGCACACCCACCGTGGATGGCGAGACCGTATACCACCTCTCTGAAATGGGAAAGCTGACTGCATTCGATGTTCAAACAGGCAGTGAACGGTGGCACGTGGACGTGTTAAAGACCTTCGACGCAGAGCGGCCGAAGTATGGATTGAGCGAATCCGTACTGATTTATGGAGATGCCCTTTTCTGTTGCCCCGGTGGCGCTGGTGGGTACGTGGTAGCGCTGCAGAAGGAAACGGGACGCACCTTGTGGGCAAACACGGAAATCGAGGACCCGGTCGGGTATTGTTCGCCGGTGGTTGCGCGCATCGATGATGTCGAGCAGATCATTACAATGAGTTCAAAACGCGTGTTTGGCTTCGATCCCAAAAATGGGCGGATGCTCTGGGATTACACCTTTGGCAACGAACGAGACAACAGCGCTACAGACGTGATCGTTAGCGACGGCCTGGTTTACGCTTCATGTGGCTACGGCGGAGGCTGTATCCTGCTGCGACCGCAACGGCAGGCCGATGGCAAGTTCTCAATCAAGAAGGTGTGGACCAGTGATTTGCTGGACAATCATCATGGTGGAGTCTTGCTGCTGAACGGTCATCTGTACGGCGCGGGCCACGAATCACGTGGCTGGTTCTGCCTGGATTTCAAGACGGGGCGTGAACTGTGGCAAGCCCCGGGTAAAGGGTCCCTGACTTATGCCAACGATAGGCTCTATTGCCTCGACGAGAAAGGCACAATGACACTTGTGAAGGCAACTGACGACAAGTGGGAGGATGCAGGTCTATTTCGTCTGCCGCGTGGCGGTAAGGGGCTCTACTGGGCTCATCCGGTCATCTGTGGTGGACGACTGTACGTACGCCATGCAGACCAGCTTTTTGCCTACGATATTCGAAAGGACTAATTTAAGAAAGCGGCATCTGCGTTTTGTCAAATACCGAGCGGACCTCTTTCTACCGAGAGTTCTGCCCTTGTTTGTTTGCACGGGTAGCGATCGTAAAGAGTGCTTTTTCTTTTAGGAGAACCACATTATGAAGCAGTCAGCAAATTGGAGGATAATCCGACTCTTAGGGCCAATCATCCTACTGATGTCTCTGGCGCAGGTTTCGGTCGGACAGGCAAAGAGAGGGATTACTGGAGACTGGCAGGTCCAGGTGGACTTCGACGGCCGGCAGATGACGTCGATCTTGTCGCTATCTGAGGATAAGGACAATGAGTTGAATGGTGAGTTGATTAGTCTCAGGGGTATCAGTACGTTGCGTGACCTCAAGTACGAGGGAAACCAACTCAGTTTCGTTCAGGTTAATCGATTCCGCGGCGAGGAAACCACCACGAACTTCACGGGAACGGTCCGCCGGGGCAAGCTCTCCGGAACATTCTCCAGTAATAGAGGGCAGTCTGAGGCCGAAGGCACGCGTCTGAGGCGGATGCCTATGGCGGTAGGGAACTGGGAGACAAAGCTCAAGATGGACGAGCGGGAATTCACCGCGGTTCTCGCAGTCAAGGCGAATGAAGAACGAGAACTTTCAGTCGATTGGGAAAGCCAACGGGGCGAACATGAAGTGACAAACGTAGATTTCAAAACCGGAAGATTAACGTTTGATCGCAAGAGCAAGATCCAGGACCGGCAGTGGGAGTCTACTTTTGA
Source organism: Phycisphaerae bacterium (assembly GCA_016782865.1). GTDB lineage: Bacteria > Planctomycetota > Phycisphaerae > Sedimentisphaerales > Anaerobacaceae > SG8-4. The sequence goes on along the minus strand of JADHXR010000013.1, from coordinate 41,774 downwards.
GGGAACAATCAAAAGACACACGCTTACCGGCACAATCAAGTCCGACCGCGGTGACGTCGCGGTAGAAGGTAAGCGCATTGGAGCTGCGGTTGTCGGCCTGTGGGAGCTTGATATTACATCGGATTCCGGGAGCCGAAAGCAGTTGCTGAGGATAAATCCCGACCTTAGCGCCATGTACGGACCGATCGCCGTCAAGAAAATTGACGTTGACAAGGGTCAGGTGGCCTTCAAGGCCGTTATGGATTTTGGTGAGCGCAAATATGAGATTAGCTTTGCGGGTCAGGTCGAGAGCAGGAAGCTTACTGGAGAGCTGACTACCTCAAGAGGAACCCGAAAAGTAACAGGCCAGAGAAGACGTCCGACGGGCGCCCGACAACAAGCCGTGCGGATTGAAAAGACTCCGCGGGAACCGGATGTCATTTATGTCCCTACTCCTCAATCGGTAGTGGACAAGATGCTCGAATTGGCGCAAGTCACCAAGGACGATCTGCTTTACGACCTCGGCTGCGGTGACGGCCGGATTGTGGTTACGGCCGCGAAAGAATACGGATGCAGAGCTGTGGGCTACGATATAGCTCGCAAACGCATAAAAGAGTCACTGGCAAATGTGGAAAAGAACAATGTCGGGCATCTGGTTCGAATTGAACAGAAAGATATTTTCACATTGGACCTCAGCAAGGCAAATGTGGTCACTCTCTACCTGCTGCCCAGTTTGAACGTAAAACTGATCCCCCAATTAGAGAAACTCAAGCCTGGTTCGCGAATTGTCTCACACGACTTCGACATGGAAGGCGTAAAGCCCGACAAGGTCGTTGAGGTCAACGCCGAAGGGGAAAATTGGGATACACACACTGTTTATCTCTGGACCACTCCGTTGAAGAAAGAGGATGTGAGTGACGAATAAGCCAGACCCGGGCGACAAGGATCTCTGGCGCTGTGTGCTAAATTGCAGAGAACGCTTCTCTCATTGACAATCGAAGGTCGATAACGTAGAAAACTATCGGCAAATGATAACTCTTTATTGGAGGCACGCATCATGAAGGATCAAACATTTTTCAAGGCGGTCCTGTGTTGTTCATTGGTGATTCTGACCATGCTCTCGGCGCAGGCCAGCGCTCAGTCCCGCAGGGGCGGGTTGTACGGCGACTGGCAGATCAAGTACGAGGCCGGCGAAAGACAGAGGGAAGCGATTATTTCGTTTTCCCGGGACAGCGAGGGCAACCGGACCGGTCAGTGGATCAGCTTCATGAGCCTTAGCGAACTGAAAGACCTCAAGTATGAAGACGGTCAGTTCAGCTTCACCAGGGACAGTCGCAATCGTGACGGTCAATCCACAACGTCCAAGTTCACGGGAACGATTCAGGACGGCAAACTCTCCGGTACGCTGTCGAGCGACAGAGGAGAGTACAAGGTCGAGGGCAAGCCAAGCCCGCGAATTGCCCGCGCTGTCGGGAGCTGGCAAATGACGCTCAAAATGGAGGATCGCCAGTTCAACTCGACGATGGTGGTCAAGGCCGACCAGGAAGGCAAGCTCAGCGCCGAATGGCAGAGTGAGCGGGGCAACCTCACAATCCCGGAAGTGCAGTACGAGCGCGGCAATCTGAGCTTCAAGATGGAAAGGAAAAGCGAGGATCGCCAGTGGCAGGCGAGCTTCGAGGGAACGATCCAGCGGGAAACTGACACGCTCACCGGCACGCTCAAGTCTAATAGAGGAGAGATAGAGGCGGTGGGAAAACGCGCCGGCACGCCGCTCATCGGCACGTGGATTCTCGAATCCACATCCGAGCGGGGCACCCGCAAGCAGAGACTGAGAATCAACCCGGACATGAGCGGACTGTACGGATCGATTCCCGTCAAGAATGTCGCCCTCGAAGGGGACAAAGTGAATTTCAAGATCGTGCTCGAGTTCGGCGATCAGAAATTCGAAATGGGATTCGCCGGCAAACTTGAGGACTCAAAACTTGCCGGAGAGATGACCAGTTCCAGAGGAAGCTGGAAGATAACGGGTACAAAGGTCATCAGTACATTCAGAAGACGCAGCGGAGCGTAAATGGAACATAGCTATGGAGCCTGCCGGGGCTATCTTCGGCAGGCTCTCTCTTTTCAAAGGAAGACGCAAATTTGACCAGAGCCTCTCGTGAGTTTCAGGTCTTCGCCAAGCCACTGGACGAGTTGCTCGACAGTCCGGCGCAGAGAGCATTCGGAAAGGCCAAATTGGAGACTTTGCCAGAATACTGTCGAGCATGTGATGTTCGGACCATGTGTAACGGTGAGTGCCCTAAGAACCGCTTTATCCGGACACCGGATGGCGAGGCCGGATTGAACTACCTTTGTGCTGGCTACAAACGTTTTTTCACCCACTGCCAACCTTTTGTCTCACAAGTCGCCGCTCAATGGCGTCGACAGACACTCGAACAGCAACATCTCTTTGTGGACTATCCTTTGACTGCCTCATGCTTCTTAATGAAATCCGCTTCAATCTCCACACCTGACCCCGGACCGGTGGGGACTTTAATCTTTCCATCCACCACTGACAGGGGCGATGTTTTGCATTCAAATTGTACATCTGTGTCTAATCCTTTGAATTCATGATGAGCAAATGCATTGCCAAGGGCAGATACAAAATGAATCATGTATAGGTATCCGAGTCCTCCACCAGACATATGCGGCGTACAAGCTTTGCCGAATGCCTGTGCCATACGCGCCACCTTCATCGAACGAATCATGCCGCCAAAATAATAGTTGTCAGGTTGGACAATTTGAAGACCATCATTGGCAATAAGAAAGCGAAAGCCATGCAGGCTGTATTCCTGCTCGCCGCCTGCAATTGGAATCCTCAGTGCATCAGCAACCTGTTTGGTCTCTTCATACCAGTCGAAAAGAACAGGTTCTTCAAAAAAACCATAACCGTAAGCTTCCAATAACTTGCCGACCCGTATCGCCTCATCCACTGAATAAAAACCGTTTGCATCTGCATACAAAGCCATTTTATCGCCAAATGTCTCGCGGATCAGCGGAATGATCTTTTCGGTCCTTCCTTTCGGACCAACGGCATTAATGTCCTTGGTCATGAACATGAGGCCCCCAACTTTAATCTTGACCGCGTGGGCATTATATTCCGCGACATCCCTTTTTATCAGTTCCAAAGACTCCCCTAATGGTTTTTCACGGTATTCTGTGGCTTGGTACACTGTAACTCGCCGGTGGTGAATTTCTCCGATCAACTGGCCGATGGATTTGTCAGCAATACGCCCCAGCATATCGAGAATCGCAAACTCAATAGTAGCCAGAGGTATCCCGAGCGCCATGCCGCTTAATCTGAAATTGAGATTGTATATGTACACCTTTTCAAGCAGCAGATCCAACTCGCGTGCATCTTTATCGATAAAGAAAGGTTTCAATGAATTGAGAAAGATTGGATAGAGCGAATTCATCCCGCTGTGACCGACCGAAACACCTTCTGCACCATCAGAAGAACGTACCCGGCACAAGAAACTGCGCTCATAACGAAGCAATTCGAGAGTTTTAATGATCACTGGAGCAGCAAACAGCTCCTTTTTCAGTACAGGCTGTTCAAGTATTTCATCCAGGCGGGCGTACTGCGATTTCTGGGTCTCCGAACCAGGCACCTGGGCTTCTGAGCCGCCGCATGAGCGCGACCATGTGGCAGCAAGCCCACCAGCAAGGGCACTGCTTATAAGTTCTCGACGATTTGTTCTCATGATATGGTTCCCACTTTCTGTGACAGTTAATGACTCAATCACTTTAAAATATGCTTTAGTGCAATAGCTTTGCCTTTTCGCCTGTCGTTTGAAATTGCCTCCATATCGCAATTCATGGGCCAGCCTTCATTCTCACGCTGGAAGGGAAGAATGTTGTCAGCAATCTTCATAATCTCTGTTTCTTTATGTCACCGACGAGAATGATTATACTGATAAGGGGAAAACGATTCAAGGAGAGAAATCGACCCGAGACAGCCGGGAGGCGGCTTGTTGGAGGACTAACACGGGCAGCCCTGGATGGCTGACTTGCGGTTCTTGTTCCAATTGCGAGAATTCCCATCTGGCAGTATAATGCATACTGGTAAGACTTGCTTTTAGCCGTGCTGCCGAGAAGCTATTGTTGAACGTGAGGGCGTATATGCTTAGGAGAACACTGGGCAGTTGCTGGATGGTTCTGTTGAAAGCCTTTGGGCTGTTGACTGCAACGGGTTATCTACATTGGACAGGAGGCAGGAACGTATGGCCATCCCCCAGATAGCCTCAGGTCCGCCGGCACCTCAGCCGCACGTCACGCGCCGGACTCTCCTGAAGGGTGCGGCCGCTACAGCCGCAGCGATGGGGGTGGCGGCACTGCCATCGGCGTCCGCAGTCGTCGAGTTACCTGCACCCGGCACGTCGAGCGGCCCGTTCCGCAAAGGCAAGGTCATCGACTGTCACGCACACCTGACTCATCGAAGCCGCGCGACATGGGAGGCAGACGACCGCAAGCTCATCGAGGCGGCGGACAAGCTGGGAATCGATCAATTGTGCTGCTCGACCCTCACCCCGCGCCGGCCGGCGACCGCCGACGGTTTTCGGCAATGCAACCGGTGGACGGCCGACGGGATGCGCAGGTTCCCCGGCCGGGTGCTCGGCTACTGCTACGTCAATCCCGGCTACGGCCGAGAGGCGTTGGAGGAAATCCGCCACTGCGTAGGAGATCGTGGATTCATCGGCGTCAAGCTCTATAACGAGTACACCTGCACGGAGCCAGTGGTCTTTCCCATCGTGGAGTTGACGATTGAGCTGGGCGTGCCGGTCCTGCAGCACGCCTCGCACTCCCACTACTTCGTTCAGGACCAGCCGCGTATGTCCGACGGCGGGCACCTCGCTGAACTGGCTCGCCGCTACCCGGAGGCCATGCTAATCTGCGCGCACATCTCCGGTGGGGGTGATTGGGAATGGACGATCAAGGCCCTGCGCCACGCGCCGAACGTCTTGCTCGACACCAGCGGCAGCGTAACGGATGAGGGCACGGTGGAGATGGCAGCAGCAGTTGTAGGGGTGGATCGACTCCTCTTTGGCTGTGACTCGTCCATGACCGCAGGGATAGGCAAGATTCGTGGGGCGGACCTGAGCGCACAGGACAAGCAGAAGATCCTGGGCGGGAACATGATGCGGCTCTTGCGGAGGCGGAAATCATGATCGTTGACGTGAATGCTTATCTTGGCCATTTTGCGTTCCGCCGGCTGCGGCACAACACGGCCGCGTCACTGCTGGAGCTGATGGACTCCAAACGGATCGACAAGGCGATCGTCTCCAGCGCCAGCGCCATCACCTACCGCAACGCGCAGGCCGGCAATGAAGAGGTGGCCGAAGAGGTCCGTGGTCATAGTGACCGGCTGATTCCATTTGCCGTGATCAATCCGTTCTACGCCGGCTGGAAGGACGATCTGAAGATCTGCCACGAGGAGTTCGGCATGGCGGGCTTGCGTCTCTATCCCAAATGGCACAACTACCAGCTCTCCAGCCCCTGCTGCCGGGAGCTCATGAACGCCGCGACCGAGCGAGGCATGGTCATCTCAATCCCCATCCGCGCCGAGGACAACCGCCAGCGGAGCTGGCTACTGAACGTCCCCGACGTGCCGCTGGAGGAGATTGTCGAGCTGGTGAAAGCCCACCCAAAGGCACGCTTTATCTTGCTCAACGGCATCGGCTACACAGGGTGCCCGCTCGGGCGCAAGGACAATGGTCTGCCGTCTAATTATACCATCGAACTGTCCCGCTTGAGCGCCGTGCTGGCGAACGAGCTTGGGCAGCTCATCACGAACCTCGGCGCCGAGCGTGTGATGTTCGGGACCGGGATGCCCTTCAAGTATCCGGATCCCGCATTGGCAAAGCTGGAAGTATTGGACGCGAGCGAAAGCGACAAGGAAAAGATTCGCTCGCGGAACGCAATGACCTGGTTGAGTTTGTAACACAAAACGAACGCAGAAGGGATCGAGCAATGCAAAGAAAAGGGGATTGTTCAGTTATGCGAATCGTATTGATGGCTTCTTTGGTCATATCGATAATGTGGACAAAATCAGTTGCAGGCCTGACTTTGCCATTGGAGTCTATTCAGGCTATCTGAAGGCCAAGGGCAGCGACCAGATCGCTCCAGGCTTGCGTATTCCGGCCGGAACGCCCCCGATCTTCCTTGCACACGGCGGGGACGATATCATCAGCCCGCCGGAGCACAGCGTGTTGATGTACCTTGCGCTGAAGAAATCCGGAGTCCCGGCGGAACTGCACATCTATGCGACGGCCGCCCATGACTTCGGCGTACGCCCGAGCGACCACCCATGCTCCACATGGGCGCAGGCCTGTGCCACCTGGCTGCGGCATCAGGGATTCCTAAAGCCGCCCAGGCAAACGCACTGAGTTAGAGGATCAACCTCTCAAGCCAAGCGTGCGTCTGTCCTTTTGCCAGGGGACTAACCAATAAGACTTCTCCTTGTCAGGTTCTGATCATATGAACTACTGGTACAATCAATCCTATCTAGTCAATTCTTGAAAACACAATAGCATCAATTCTCAAATCAGCACCCCTGTACGAAATCTCCAGGTTATGTATCCCGGCAGAAAGTGTGAACTCGACCGGCGGTTCGCCGGATTCATCTTCGCTCTTGACCTCTTGTGACCAGTGCCAGTAATCTCCTGTTGGAATGTCATTAAAGTGAATCCAGCCGCTGGAATGAACCGGTGACGTCATCGGCGCGTCCGGGATACGAATCCAGCATGAATCATCGCCGCCGGGAAATCCGATCCGGAAACGGGCCGTGTAAGTTCCGCCTTCCACGGTAAAGGGGATACTCACAGTACCATTTGGATATGGCGGAGCCGTGCCTTCGTCTGCAGTACCGGTCTCCGTGCTGACATACTGACCACCGGAGGCGTCGGGATCATCATAAATCATCATAGGTGCAGTAATTGAATTATTCGCCTCTGCCTCTACCCATACTTCTTCCGATGGAACCGCAGGAGCCGAAGCCGCCAGCACAATCTCGTCAATGAGCACGATACCTGAACCACCTGATCCACCAGCCCTCTCAATTCCAATAGTAAGTGACGAGACGTTGTTCAGACTAACACCTGCCAGGTCAATAATCATCGGCTTCCACTGTGGCCTGGTTATATCGCCGTCGTATGGGAACTTGGAATTGCCGATCTTTACGTATAGCCGGTCATTACCGGTATTGCCCGGATTGCCATGAATCCAGAGCACCAAAGCCTTAGGCGAACCTATGGTCCAATCCCGGCCAATCGGAAGGTCGGCAGGATTCAATGTAACCTCCGACAAACTTGCCACGCTGTTGTCGTACAGTAGCGGTGCAGACTGATTGCCACCATACACGATGCCGGTCTCCATCGTAGGCTGGAACGCTACGGTATAGCCCATGGCCGAGCCGTTTGTCGGGACGCCAAATCCATCCAACCACGTCTCATAGACCAAGTTGCTGCCCGGCTGGCCGCTTTCGATGTCGTTGTAGGGCTCGAAATCGTCCACAACAAGATACTCCTGTGTCGAGAAGCTCCAGCTATCGCCTTGCCAGGTTGTGGGGGTCTCGGCTACGTTGACCTCGTCGATCCGCCAGTAGTAAGTGCTGCCCAGGTCGAGCGGTGAAGGACCGTACATGGCTTCTGTCACGGCAATGACAGGCGCAGTGCCGTCTATCACGGCCTGCTCATCGGTGCTCAAGTACATATTGTGCTCAGCCGCTTGTCTTCCCGCTCTCCAGCTAAGGGTGGCATCCACGTCCACGTCTGCTGCACCTGAATCCGGACTCGCCACTCTTGCAACAACGGGTATAGTGAGAAATTGCACCTCGCTGAGGCCAACTTGGGGCACCAAGCCTCCCCAGTTGCTGTTAACCGTAAGTCTAACGTGCTTTACGACCAGGCCGCCAAAATCAATGGTGGTATTGTGCGCATAGTTCGGCTCAGCAGGCGCCCGGTTGAATTCGTGAGTAGTCCCCAGAGCCACATAGTCGGCGCCATCGACCGAATATTCAATGGAAACGTCTCTCGCGCCGTAACCGATGTCCATCTCAAAATCGGTGTTGGAGTTCCATACCCGCATCTCATGAAGTATGTAAACCTTGTCGAAGTCAAATTGTATCCAGGTCGGCTGCGATCCACCAAAGGCGCTGAGCCACATGGTTTCACGGTCTGTCGAGTGCAGGTCATCAGTCAATCCGGAGCCGTTCACCATATTCTCAGGTCCCTGACTGGCGGTGCTGCTGCTGGAAGCCGTTGCGGTTATACTCTCGGCAGGAATTGGAATCGCGACCGGTTCAATTGTGAAACTCCAGACCTGTCCTCTATAGATGGGGTCAGGCGTGCCGCTAACTTCATCGATCCGCCAGTAATAGCTATGGTTGAAATCAAGCCGATCCAGTGCGAATGTGGTCGCATTCTGCCCCTCGATGAGGAGCACACCCATGGGATTTGTCCTGACTGCGTTGCCAACGACATTAGGATCGTCGCCAAAGTAGACATCGTGGCTTATGGCCGACTCACCCGCAGTCCAGCTTAGCACGGTGCCATCACGAAGTACATCATCTACCCCATTGGCTGGATTCGGATTCGTAGCTGCACTGAGAGCTGCGTTTGGAAGGGTCAATGTTGGAGCCGCAGCGGGATCACCCTCCTTTGTTGCAACATAATAAGAAGCATTACTATCGCTGTTCTCATTGATTATAACAAAAGTGACCAGCTTGTTTGTGTCACTTTGAAGAAAGCTGGTCAGGTCGAGTTCCGTGGTGACCGAGGTATAAACATTCGGGGTTTCGCGTGTGGGGGTGTTTTCCAGGACACCTAATGTCCCCAGAAGTTGAAGCTTGGTCTCGTCAAGGGCAAAAGAGCCCAAAGGCGCAGAAAGTATCCCCGGAGCACTACTGTAGCTTGTTGTCGCTTCATCCCAGTTGTCGAGAGACTCATCAACAAGGCCATAAACGAGCCAGTTTCTGCTCCTGTTTGAAATATTAACGGTTAAGCTCAGCGTAGCGCCGGACAGGTCGCCTGCGATGCCGGTGATGTCAAACCGTATACATATGAACTTTTGGCGTACGGCCTCGTAGTTGCGAACATCGAGAGCAGTATCTGTGCCATGGACGCTGTCCGGTCCATGACTGCCGCTTTGTCCATCGTTCTCGAGACCTGTGTCCGCACCATTTCCGACCGCTGTCGAGAACACCATTTCGGCCTGGACAGTGCTTGCTGCGATCAGCAGCATAACAATAGAAATTGAATAGAACAGCTTGTTAGACATGTCATTAGCCCTCATTCCAAAAGTGAACTCGTTTTTGTGAAAACACAAAACACTATGTTTTCCGACAGAATTCCCTATAACGTATTCATACCATAAAAGAAGGCTCTTCGTCAAGACAAAACTCGTACTCAGATATAGTTTTTTGGTGCACGTCATTGCTTTCATGCGATTGATTCGTCGCAGCTTCAATCTATTTTTTGGAAGAAAAGGTGGGCAAAGAAGAACGTGTTCCTGTAAGATTATTGATGTCGCACGGAGAAGATTATGTCTTGTGACTGAGTGAGTGGAAAATGTCAGTCAAAACTCATTAGGAGGCAATGAGTTATGGCCCGAAAAGTGATGCTCAGTATTTTGCTGATTTGTATTCTTTCCTGCAGCATAGTGGCACAGGATCAAACAGGGCAGCGTGGTCAGCGAAGGATGCCTGTTGGGCGTGAAGGGCAGGGACCGACTCGCCCGCCGGCAGGGAACGAACGAGGACTGCGAGAACTGGCAGCGGAGGAAATACCACCGAACTTGAATTTCTATGCCATGGATCCTTTATATAATCCGGATGCAGTCTTGGGCTGGGCCGAGGAACGAATTGAAGAAAAGCTCAATCGCGGCATGCTGGCTATATCAACAGGAGAAGGCAAGGTCTATTTAGGCTGGCGATTGCTCAAGAGTGATCCCGAAGATGTTGCGTTCAATGTCTATCGTTCCACGGCAGGTAGAGAACCCGTCAAATTAAATGCTCAACCATTAACAAAAACCACCGATTTTGTGGACGAAGAAGCCCCGCCAGATCAAGCAAATGCCTGGTTTATTAGACCGACAATCAACAATCGGGAAGGGGAAGCTTCCGAACGGGCGGAACTTCCGGCAAATTGGCCTACACAACAATACAAGTCGATTCCAACGAAAGACGATGTTCGGGCGAGCATGGTTGGCATTGCTGATCTGGATGGCGATGGCGTGTATGACTTCGTCATCAAACACTCCTCCGGCCGGGGCAAGGATCCGGGCAGAATCAGCCCGAATTCCGGCGCCGTTAAGTACGACGGCTACAATGGTAAGACCGGCGAATTCATGTGGCGCATCGATCTGGGCTGGAATGTCGATAATGGCGTCTGGTGGACACCTATGATTGTTCGTGACCTTGACGGTGACAATAAGGCCGAGGTTTGCGTAAGGACATCTGATTATGCCGCTACAAGGGAGCAGATGCATCCCGGCGGACAAACAGGATTTCTACTGGATGTTCCCGAATCGCGATAACGAACTGGGCAGTTGCATGGCAGCCGACTTTGATCTGGCCAATCCTGGATTGGAACTCGTTGGCGGGCGGTTCTACTACACTTCCAAAGGGACTCGCCTGGAAGGGGATGTTCCGCCTCAGGGACTTATGGCCTGGTGGGATGCTGATCTGCTGCGAGAATTCGTAAGTCGCAGAGGCCTTGCCAAGTGGAACGTCAGCGGACCGGTTCCGATCCAAGACAATCAAATCGAAGGTTCCGTTCAGCAGGTCGCCGATATCTGTGGAGATTGGCGTGAAGAGCTTGTGACTGCAAACGCCGGTGAACTCCGCATTTATAGTACAATCATACCGGCCGCAGATCGCCGTGTATGTTTGATGCAGGATCCGCTATATCGTAACGATATATGTCATCACACAATGGGTTATACCAACCGGCATTATGCTATGACAAGCTATTACCTCGGTACAAAATAGCCAAATAGTACAGGCTGAATATCGTGAGAAGAACTGATAATACTGCATTATGAGACTTGAAGTTTGTAGGAGTATCTCAGTGAAGTGTATATGGGAAGTCCCTTTGTAATCCTAATCGTGATGTCGTCTTAAGGAGAATGGAGTATGATTACTTCGAGATGTTCAGTTGGTGCCGTCTTAGCTCTTGTGTTGCAGTTACTGATCCCCGTAGCCTCTGTTTGCGCCCAGGACACTGAGGTCCAGGATGTCAATGCTGCGGACGTCAAGCTTCGAGTGGATGGCGATCGGATCAAGGGCTATATCGAATGGATGTCGCGGGACAAGTTGGAGGGGCGAAAGACTCTGACGCGGGGATACAGGCAGGCCGCCGACTGGGCCGCGGCCAACTTCAAAAAGTGGGGACTGAAACCGGCTGGCGAAGACGGAACCTACTTCCAGAATGTGGTCATCAAACGCAAATTCACGTACCGAGCAGGCAGGCCCGATCTCAAGGTAGGTAAACACCTTTTCTTGATGGAGGAGGAGGACTTCTCCGTCCATGACGCCTCAACCGCTGCCACGTCGGTGAAGGCTGAAGTCGTGTTCGTCGGCTACGGGATCAGTGCTCCGGACATGGGGCTGGATGAATACGCCGACGTGAATGTCGCCGGCAACATTGCGTTGGTCCTCACGGGCTCTCCCAATGATGTTTCGACGGATCGCCGTGATGATTCCAACCAGGAAAAACCGCCTGACCCGTGGAAGGATTACGTCTCAGACCAGACCAAGATCAAGACTGCCTATGAGAAGGGCGCTGCGGCCGTCCTTCTGCATGATATCAATCCTCCTGAGCCGGAGTCATCCGGGCGACGCAGCAGGGATTCGGGCGGAGAGGAGGACCCCAAGTTCGAGCGTAATTTTCTGGTATTCACGATCAGCGGCCGAGTCTGCAGGGCTATCATGAAAACGGACAGTCGGGAATCAGTGCGAGGATTCCAACGTCGGCTGGAGCAAATGAAGAAGGACATCAGTCGCAAGAAGGCTCAATCGCAGCTTGCCGGGACTAAGGTCCAGCTCAAGGGATACGATCGAGTCGAGGAATACAGCGAGGAGAAAGGAAACAATAAGGGTCGAAACGTCCTGGCCAAGATCGAGGGAACGGATCCGGAACTGAAGGACCAGTACATCGTCATGGGCGGCCATTTGGACCATCTAGGCATGCAGAGCGGATATGTCTACAACGGCGCCGACGACAACGCCTCCGGCACGGCCGCGGCCATGGAGGTCGCCCGCGTCCTCAGCGAGGCCGATTTCAAACCTAAACGGACAATCATCTTCGCCTGTTGGACCGGCGAAGAGCTCGGCTTGCTCGGTTCGAAGCACTACGTATCGAAGCCGTGCGATGGCGTGTCGATTGATAGGGTCGTGACCTACTTCAATCTGGACATGGTGGGCCTGGGTGAGAAGATCGGTGCGCCGGGGGCCCTGAATTTCCCCTCTATCTGGGACGTCATCAAACGGGATCAGGACGACGATGTCATTTCCGCCATTGAACCACGGACCGGCGGACCCGGCGGGAGTGACCATTCGGCGTTCATAACGAAGGGGATTGAATCTCTGGCCCTGATGACCCAGCCCTGGAGCGATCATCCCGATTATCACAAACCTGAAGACGATGCAGCCAAGATGGACCCGGAAATCCTGCGCAAGAGTGGCCAGTTTGTCCTGCAAGGGACAATTAACCTGGCCAATGAAACCAAGGTGAATCTGATAATTGAAGACCGGCAGGCGCTCTATGACGGGATGCAACTATATGTCGAGAACATCAATCCCGAGCTGAAGGACAGTGACTGGAGTATTGTGAACATCGACAGTACAGACCAGGACAAACTGAGATGGCGTGTTGCATCGGTGGAAGACAAGCCGAAAAGGACTCTGGACAAGGGGATCAAGGATCTGCGTGTCTTTGCCGGAGATATGGAACTCCTTCTGGCCGCATCCGAGGCGCTCGGTTTTGGACGCGTGGACATTCACGGCAGTGACGGCGCATGGATCGAAAAGGGACAACTTACGCGTAAGGGACGTTACGACCTGGGGATGCTGGAAGAAGAGCGGATCGTCGTGAATCTCCTCAGCCCTTCCCTGCCGCTGCTGCGTGCCATGTTGAACAGGGCTACCCGTCCCTTTATGGTCACCGGTTATTATCATCTTAATAAGCGTCTGTGTGAGCAGATAAACGAAAAGAAGGTTCTCTTGGGAGTGAAGTTTGACCCGCAGAATGTGGATGGCTGTGTTGAGCGGCTGGGGAAGGCCAAAGCCGCTCTGGGCGATTCGGACAACCTGGTGCTCTATGTCACTTCGACTGAAGGCCTGGACGAGGCCAAGAGAGACTTGTATGTCAGATTGATCAAGAAGGGCTGGAAGGCTGAGGAGATCGGTAGCGCGAGAAAATGGCGGCCTCGGGATAAGGAGCGCCCTACCGGAATCAGTGCAGGCAACCTAAGTGCTCTCCGGTAACGGCTTGAGTTTCCGGATCAAATATTTTCTATCCAGCCTGCCTCTAATGGCAAACGCCAGCATATAGGTAACGGCAACGGTCACGCGTTCGCAAACTTCACGCATACTTCTACCGGCAGAGACAAGATAGGACTTTGGGGCTGCATCGATAAGTGGGGCAACAACATGCCGGTCATAACCGTGAATTCTTGACCCATTTTTCAAGCCGATCGTACCAATTGCCCATGCCTTCGCCGGTCTTAGCGGATATTGGAAGGATTTCGATGGCCTTATTCAGCCTGCGGGCATCAGCCTTCGCTCGCTCGATATCAAAATCCACGTGCCCGCCATCCAGCAGGTCAATTTTGTTTATGAGCAGCACCTTTGACTTCGCAAAGATAGCGGGGTACTTGGCCGGCTTGTCGTCACCCTCTGCAACGGAGAGCACGACTATTTTGCCGCTCTCACCAAGCTCAAAAGCCGAGGGACAAACCAGATTGCCCACGTTCTCGATGAAAATCAAATCCAGGTCCTCGACGGGCAGCCTCTTCAATGCAGCGCTTATCTGGGGTGCCGACAGATGACAAGCACCTTCTGTGTTGATCTGAACAACGGGTGCTTCGGTTGCTCTGATTCTCTCAGCGTCGAGGTCGGTTTGAATGTCGCCCTCAATGACGCCGATCCTGAGCTTGCCTTTCAATTCGTCTATGGTTCTGGTTAGAATTGTAGTTTTACCGGAGCCGGGAGATGAAATCATATTCAGGCATAACTTTTTCCGCTCTGCCAAAAACATAATGTTTTCAAAAGCATACTTTTCATTTTCGCGGAGGATTCTTTTGCCAATGTCAACTTTTTCCATAGCGTTAATCCGTTTGAAAATCTATCTCTTCCAATATTAAAGGCGCGTCGGCCAGCAACTCAAACTTCTCGCTGCCGCACGGGCACTCGGGACGCGAAAGCTCTATCTCGAACTCAACTTTACAAGTCTCACACCGTGCCCTGATTGGCTTGTGCTCTATTTGAAATTTCAAATCTTCATACAGCGTGTCTTTGGCAATGGCCTCGAAGGCGAAACAAAGCGCCTCGTCGTTTATGGAATTAAGCATCCCACAACTGATTCTTGCAACGACGGGTTTTGCATCATGTTTTGCAGCTTCGTTTGATATTATTGCCATCAGGCTCTGTGCCACCATCATCTCGTGCATCAGCATATCCTCGGCAGCTCGCGCCCGTAAGGCATCTGCACAATTCTCTTGCCGCCGATCCTCGTTTCAAGTTCCACCAAAGGCACGTCATGAGTCTCGACTACTTCACCTATTATTTGAGCATCGGCTCCCAGCGGATGGTTTCTGGAGATGTTCAGACATTCGTCAGCTGATTCCGGCGAGACTATCGCGACAAATTTGCCTTCATTCGCTATGGTCAGCACATCAAAGCCAAGCATATCCGCCGCAGCCTGCACGACAGGCTTGATTGGGATATCAGTTTCGCGAACTTCGATACTCAATCCGGTGCTTCTCGATATTTCGTTAAGCGTCGCTGCCAGGCCGCCACGGGTCGGATCCCGCATAAACTTTATGCCGGTTGTGTTCTCCAACAGCTCACAAGTTAATCCTGCCAGGGCCGCACAGTCACTCTTCAACTGCGATTCAAACTTGATGTCCGCTCGCTGAGAAATGATGGTCATCCCATGGTCGCCGATCGTACCGTTGATAACAATTTTGTCACCGACGGCAATCTTCTCAAAGCCCAGATCTACGCCGGCCAATGTCTGGCCGATTCCTGCCGTGTTTATAAAGATTTTGTCAGCCGCACCAGCTTCAACGGTCTTGGTATCGCCGGTAACGACCTCGACGTTGCTCCGGCGAGCAGCTTGGCCAATGCTGGTCAAGATCTTATCCAGGAATTCAAACTCAAAACCGTCTTCAATTATCAAAGACAATGCCAAAGCAACAGGCTTTGAGCCGGCGACAGCCAGGTCATTCACCGTTCCGCAGACAGCAAGTTTGCCGATATCTCCGCCGTTGAAAAACAGTGGCTTGACAACGTAGCTATCCGTTGTAAAACAAACCGAACTCGAAGCCAGATTCAACCTCGCCGAATCGCCCAATCCAGCCAGAGCGTCATTCTTGAGGCTCGGAAGAATGTGGTGGCGAATCAGATCGTCCATGAGTTGCCCGCCGCCGCCGTGCGCGAGCAAGATTCTATCGTTCCTGGTCGTTCTCATCTTTTATGTATTTTCTCTCGGCCATACTTGAACCACGCGGCACAGGCCCCTTCGGAGCTCACCATACAAGGTCCTACCGGCTCTTGTGGCGTACAGGTTTGGCCGAATAATCCACATACCGGCGGATCTATCAATCCACACAGAACTTCGCCGCATCGGCAATCTTTTCTTTCTTCGCTCGGTGTTTCACTTATGTCAAATCGCTTGAAGGCATCGAATTGACCATACTTGTCGTTTAGTCTAAGCGTGCTTCTTTCTATTTTCCCAAGTCCTCGCCAGTAACCGTCCACCGGCTCAAAACACTCGTCAACAATTTGTTGCGCAGCTATATTGCCCTTCTCGCTCACAACTGCAGAATACACTGATGTCAGCTCAGCTTTGCCGGTTGAGAGTTGCCGACAGATTTCGGCAAGTCCATCGACTATTTGCACCGCCTCAAAACCGGCCACTACACAGGGCCGGTTAAAATCTTCCACGATCTCGGCAAAAGCGCCATAACCGATTATCACGCTGACGTGCCCGGGACAGAGAAATGCATCTATATTATCGTTCTTGCCGCTCAATAATGCTCGCATCGCGGGCACAACGAGCTTGTGTCCGCTCAAGACACAGAAATTGTCGATTGACTCGGCAGCCGCCTCTCGCACTACCACCGCCGTGGCCGGTGCAGTGGTCTCAAAGCCCACCGCAACGAACACGACCGTATGCTCCGGATTGTCTTTAGCTAATTGCAGTGCATCCTCGCTGCTTAGAACAACTTTGACATTCGCTTTTGCCTGCTTGGTTTCAAGTGAGTGGTCTTTGCCGGGAACGCGAATCATGTCGCCGTAGGTGGCGATTATACAATCATTGCGGTCGGCCAGGTTCAAAACAGTATCGATATAGCCCTGATCGGTAACGCAAACCGGACAACCCGGCCCGGACAGAAGTTTCAAACTCTCGGGCAGGATCGATCTAATGCCGTTGCGGAAAATGGAGACCGTATGAGTGCCGCAAACCTCCATTATGTCGATTCGCCGCCCTAAAGCCTCACAGGCGCTGTTGATAAGTTTCTGTGCTTTGTTAATTCTATCGAGCATCGTATCGTGTGACTCAGGTCAGCCTGGCATCAGGTCATCAGGAAATCAGGACATCAGGTGATGGACATCTGGTTATCAGGATATCAGGTCACTGCACCAGAGGCGGATGGACTTTTCCCGATGCCCTGATCTACTGATATCCTGCACCCTGATTTCCTGATGTCCTGATACCCATCCATATTTCGTTCCACGTTATCTATCCTGAAACCTTGTTCGGCGTATCATCAAATTCACTAATCTCTGCAATAAGCTGCCAAGTCTTCTTCGCTTCTTCTTCATCCACAAGCGAGAGAGCGAAACCGGCGTGTATCAGAACCAGATCACCCAATTTGGCTTCCGGTAATAGCGTAGTCTTGGCCTTCCAACAGTTGCCCATCGCATCAACAACTGCCCTATCGCCTTCTAACTCGACTATCCTTGCAGGTATTGCCAAACACATAATCTGTTCCTCATTGTCCGTTCTCTGCGGCTACAAGCTTTGCGGCGATCGCCGCCTGGCCTACTGATATCCCACCATCGTTGGACGGAACATCCCTGTTAAATAATACGGAAAAACCGTTCTGTTTCAACTGCTTAATCAAACGGTCTGTCAAATATCGATTACAAAACACGCCGCCACTAAGCGCAACTGTGTTGAAGTTCGTAGATTCTCTGGCTGCTCTGGCCATCTCAAGCAAGGCAGCGGCAAGAGTGTTGTGGAACTTCGCCGAGATAATGCCAACGGCTTGATCCTCCTGCAAATCGGCGATTACCTGCTTTAGCATTTTAGACAAGTCAAGCTGTACTGGCTTTTTGGCTGTACTGACAAGTTCAAAATCATAGTGTTCCTCAATGTCGGCAGCGGCGGCGGCTTCCAGAGCCATCGGCAACTGAGCGTCGAAATGGTTGTAGTTTCCCAAGCCAAGCATAGCGGCGACAGCGTCAAAGACACGGCCCAGGCTGGACGTCTCGATACAATTAACGCCTTTTTGAAGCTGCTCTGATATAGTCTGAAGTCTGCCGGCGTCAGGCTCGATCTGATTGAACAACCAGTCAAATTTCTGTAAAGTAAATCCGCTGCCGTATGCTTGCTTCAATAGTGACAGAACGGGTCTAACGGCTTGCCTGCTTGCCTTATCTGCACCTGGCAGAGAGTAATAAGACAGATGGCCAAATCGCTCGAATCTCTCTAATGATGCAATCATACACTCGCATCCCCAGATCGCACCGTCTGTTCCATAGCCGGTGCCGTCGGCTGCAAGTCCTATGACCTGCGCTTCGATGCCGTGTTCAACCAAGACAGACGCGATATGCGCCCAATGGTGCTGAACTTGAACGACCCTTACATCGGGTACTGACAGGGCATATCGCCCCGATAGATACGCAGGGTGAAGGTCGCAGACGACAACTTTAGGCTCGACTTCAAAAAGTCTCCGGAGATGCTCGATTGAATCGATATAGTGATGATAGACCTCTGCATCTTCGAGGTCGCCGATATGCTCGCTGCAGATAAGCTGATTTTGCTTGGCAAAACAGAAAGTATTCTTCAGATCCGCGCCGGCGGCGAATATGTCATCGGGGCACGTTGTTTCCATAAGGATGGGTGTCGGGACATATCCTCTGGCTCTTCTTAGAAAAGCCGGCCGTTCGTCTATGATAAGCAAAATGGAATCATCGACCTGTCGGTGAATCTCCCTATCGTGTAACAAGAAGGCGTCCGCAACAGAAGCCAGTCGTTCCAGTGCCGGCTCGTTTCTGCAGATCAACGGCTCATCGGAAATATTGCCGCTGGTCATCACCAGAACTTGCAGGCGCTGCTCAAAGAGCAAATAGTGCAGCGGCGCATAACACAGCATGAAGGCATAGGTGTCAACACCTTCGGCAACCGACGGTGCTATCGGGCTGTTTTCTTTCTTGGGCAGTAAGACAATCGGACTTTGAGGACTTCGCAAGAGCTGCTCGGCCAATCCGCTCACGATTGCATGTTCTTCTATCCTTTTGACAGAATCAGCCATCATAGCGAAAGGTTTGTGGTCTCGCTTCTTGCGCTGGCGCAATCTTGCGACAGCCTCTTCATTAAGCGCATCGGCGGCCAAATGAAATCCACCGATCCCCTTTATCGCTACGATCTTTCCAGCCAGAAGCAGTCTTGCCGCCTCAGCGATTACCTTCTCACTTTGAGCTGTTATTGCCACGCCTTTGCTGTCTGTCAGTTGTATTCTCGGCCCACATACGGCACAGGCGACGGGCTGAGCGTGAAAACGACGATCGATAACATCGGAGTATTGAGCAGCGCATTTGTCGCACATCCTAAAGACCGACATCGTGGTATTTGGCCTGTCGTAGGGGATGTTCCTGACTATTGAATACCTCGGTCCGCAGTTGGTGCAGTTTATGAACGGATAGCCATGGCGAAAATCCTCTCCATCGGCCATTTCCGCAAGGCAATCTCGGCAGGTTGCGATATCAGCGGTCACCTGCGACAACGGCACCCCCTGCGAATCGCTCGGGGCGATGATGAATCTGTCGTCGGCCTCGACGAGGGGTATATCAATTGCGCGACAGGATTCTATTCGTGCCAGCGGCGGCTTATCGGCATCAGACGGCAGCCGCACCAGAAATTCGGCTATTGCTTCTTCTTCGCCCTGTAATTCGACAGTCACTCCCTTTGTGTCGTTATAGACAACGCCGCACAAACCCAGCGATCTCGCGATCTTGTACACAGCCGGCCGAAAGCCAACGCCCTGCACCCGCCCTGTTATAGATATTCTTTGTCTCTTAATCAAAACTCCTGATCTTTGTCCTTTCGATGGCTTCATAGAGGAGGGGACGGCTACTTAAAATGCTCCAGTGCAAGTATCTCAGCGGCGTACTTTACCGCTCCTTCGACGGGAGTCGAGAGGCCCGGCTCTACGCCATCGGGTGTGTATGACACTTGACAGGCCATCACGATCACTTCTATGCCACAAAGATCTCGAAGCTCACGGAGCAGGTTCGATGTAGGTATCTGGTGCATCGAAAAGTCGTCGAGCTTGATCTTCGGGAGAGCATCGATGTCCAGACAGAAGAGTTCGCCTGGTTTGCGGGCGCAGTCCATCGCATCTACAACGACAATTTTTGACGGTTTCTTGTCGGATAATATGGTGTCAAAGAGAATCTCTCGAACGGAGGTTCCGGCGTCGAACACGCAGACATCAGGGGGGATCGTGAAATTGCCCTGAAGGTGTTGAGCCACAGCCGGCCCAAATCCGTCATCTCCAATCAATACGTTGCCGCATCCCAAGATAAGAATGGATTTGTCGTACCACTCGGGTCCCATTTAGCATGAGCCTAATTGAATATCGTTTAAGTTCATTTGAGCCTCGTATCGAAAGGGCCGCACCCAGGTCTTGCCGCAAATCCTGTTGAAGCGCAGACAGACCCAAACTCAAGTTCTTTGCGCATTCTGTCGTGAACTCATCGCAAATATCAGTGCGCAGCCGAAACCCGCACCACGAGATTCCAGATCACAACCCTGCGCCTCATTAGAGCATAATATGGCGCCTCCGGCAAATCGGCCTGCATTTCTCCGTCACGAGGAGACTGTGGTCTTTGCCAGTGGAGAGCACAAACCGGCCGGCAGCTTACCAATTGGCTATGGTGTCAATCACCTTCCCGCGAGCGTCCCGAATCTCAAGCTTAACCGCTATTGTACCGTCGAGCTTGTGCGTTGCGCAGGACAGGCACGGGTCGTAGGCCCGTATGGCCATCTCGACCGTGTTGAGAATACCCTCGTCGTATTTGCCGTCCTTGATCAGAGTTTTCGCCGCCTGCTTGACCGACATGTTGATCGGCGCATTGTTGTGGGTCGTACCGACGATGAGATTGATGTCGGTAATCAGCCCGTTCTCATCAGTCTCGTAGTCATGGATCAGCGTACCTCTGGGCGCCTCGACGCAGCCGACACCCCTTGCCGCTCGCGGCGTTACCGGCACCCGGGTTTCTTTGCTGGTGATCTCAGGGTCCTCAAGCAGCTCGTTTGCCTTTTCTGCATTGTAGAGCAGTTCGATAAGCCGTGCCCAGTTGTAGAGCAGAGTAAGCTGGCACGGTCGGCCGAATTTCTCCCTGAATTCCTCGAGTTCCGCCTGTGCCAGCGGCGTGCTGATCCTGTCACACACGTTCATCCGTGCCAGCGAGTTCGTCCTGTAGATTGCCGACGGGTTGTCAAGGTCCATGGAGATCTTGCCCCAGTTCTTGGCATACGGGAACTTCATGTAGGACCACGGCTCGACGTGTTCGCCGATGTGATCCGTATAGTCCTCGTACGCAAATTCTTCGTAGGAACCGTCGGGTTTCATAAGACGGGCTTTGCCGTCGTACAAATCCATGGTCCCGTCATCGGTTACGGTACCGAGAAAGCCCGTGTTTATCACGCCCACTGTCTTCACGACGTCCAGATATTTCGGGAAGATGCTCTCCTTGGCGAAGGACATAGCAAACTTTGCGAATTCCAGCACTTCCTTTGCCATTGGTTTAAGCCTCTGCCGCTCGTCCTCGGTCAGAGGTTTGCTGAATCCGCCGGGGACTGCTGTGACGGGATGAATACTCTTTCCCGACAGAATGTTGAGCATCTGGGCTCCGAGGTGCCGGTTGCGCACGACTTTCCTTCCTATTTCGGGATTCGCCTGGGCTATACCTATGACATTTCTTACAGAATAGTCACTGTCCGGACCCATTACATAATCCGGACCGGCCAGGAAAAAGAAATGAAGAATGTGCTCTTCCGTATATGCGACGGCATTACACAGTTCACGAAGTTTTCTGCCCGCGGGCGGCGGCGTAACGCCGAATACCGCATCGTTGGCCTTGGCCGAAGCAAGATGGTGTGACCACGGACAAACACCGCAAATACTCGTCACGATACGAGGAAGCTCCTCTACAGGTCTTCCAATACAGAACTTCTCGAAGCCGCGAAGCTCCACAACATTGACGAAGGTGTCGGCTACATTGCCGTCATCATCAAGGTTTATGGTTATCTTGGCGTGACCCTCTAATCTGGTTACTGGGTAAATCGTTATTGTTTTCATTTGTCTAAGTCTCCTTATCTGCTCGGACGTGCAGGCAGCGGCCTGAGTCGATTCTGAGCACCAATGTACCTGTTCAGCAGTGCACGTCTGTCCGGCACTTGTTTTGCATCCAGCCCAATGGATGAAATAGCAGTCATCATATCAACCAAGGGATTGGCGCCTTTTCGAATCGGGCCGAAACATCCGCGGCATGGCATATTGCCCTTAATACAACGCGGGACTGTTACGCCGTCACCATTTCCTTCCTTGTTGCCGCAACCGGCCAGAGTAACCGGTCCCAAACAAAGGAACCCCTGCTCCATGAAACACCGGGTATTCTCCCAGGGCTGGCTCTGGTCGAATTCCACCGACTCAAGCGTCCTCTTGATCTGACCACCTGCGGCTTTCTTCTCTCGCTTTACAGGGCATTCATCGCAGACACTTCTTTCCTCGAGCTTGAACTCCTTGCCTTCCAGAAGGCAAGTGATGGCCTTGACGATAATGTCAGGGTTTGTCGGACAGCCGGGAATGTAGACATCGACCGGCACGACCTCGTCCACACCAAGCACTTTCTCCAGTAGCGGGGGAAGGTTCTCGCTGGGTGTCTCGGCAGAATCTGTGGTTTTCGAGCCCCTGAACACCTTCTCGTACAGGGCTTCGAGCGGGTACATATTCGCCATGGCGGGGATCCCGCCGTAGCAGGCGCAGGAACCCAGGGCAATCAGAGTCTTGCACTGTTTCCTCATCACCTCGGCAACTTTCTTCTCCTTCTCGGTCCGCACGCCTCCGGAGATTATTCCCACATCTGCCTCCGGAATCTCCATTTCGTCTTTTTCGCCCATCTGGCCAAAATACTTATGGTCCATCAGTACGGGCATGTGGACAAAGTTAAGCTCGCCGAGCAGGTCAAGGAGCGGCTCACCAATGTCCAATATTGTGACCTCACATCCCCCACAGATGTTCAGCCATTCTTCTGCCACCTTAATTGCCACGGTACTACCTCCTTTCTAAGAGATTTTGTAAAATACTCACTACATTCTTTACATGCAACAAATCTTGAGTCCAGCTATCAATCGTCGCCTTTCCCGGCGAGCTGCTGCTCAATCTTTTCCAAGAGAACCTGAGGTTCAACGCCTTTCTCAACGTAGTCGTCAACAGGCAGAAATTTCGAGTGTATGCGCTGGCCGGGGAAATCGAATCCTGTTTGTTCCCGCATGGATGTCAGCATCAGTATAGGCATCTTATCGAAGCGCGGATCTTTCCTGATCTTTCTCGCAAAGATAAATCCCTCCGCGCCTTTTCCCATCATTACGTCGAGAATGAGGGCGTCCGGCGTTTCTTCCTCCAGCCTGGCTAATCCTTCCTCGGGATCGTAAGCAAACCTCACATTATATTGCTTTGTCTCGAGCAGCACTTTTGTGACCTCCACGAAATCCGGGTCATCGTCGATAATCAGTATGCTTGGAGCACTCATATTTTCTCCTTTGGCAACGACAATGTTACGGTAGTCCCAATCCCCAATTCACTTTCAATCATGATCCCTTCGGCTATACCGCTCGACAACCGGGACTTACCTGCGCCGCAGACAGTGCAGCGTCTATCTGTTCCTTCACTTTGCGGGCACACAGCCGTTCTCCTTAGTTCTGGTCTGTTTCAATCTCAGTTACGACGCGTCGTGTGTAAAGGAGCACTTTTCCATCTTCGTTGCAGCTCTTGACATCGAAGCCTTTTTCACTGTATTGCTTCAGTACCTCGTCGGCCTTTTCCTTGTCGTCGTACTCTTGGCCGTCCCACATAAATTTCTTGCCATCGAAGAGGCTAACTTGTTCTGCCATGTCTTAAAGTCCTGCAAAATCGGTTTGAAAAAATTTACAATGCACCAAATGGGGCACAATGTAGTTCCACCGAGCCAGGGCATCAAGCCCTATATGGGCTCGGACCCAGTGCTCGGACACTCTCAGTCATTTCCCGGATCACCTTGGCGAACCTGGGGCCCTCGGACGCGGAGATCCACTCCAGCCTGAACCGCTCAGGCTCAACGCCGAAATCCTCCAGCATCAGCTCGATTGCCTCTTTTCTGTTCTCGGCCTTGACATTGCCGTCGAGGTAATGGCAGTCGCCGAGATGACAGCCGCAGATGATAACGCCATCGGCCCCTTTGGTCAAGGCGTCTATGACCAGGTTCGGGTGCACCATCCCCGAGCACATAACGCGAACGATCCGCAGATTCGGCGGATACTGCAGCCGGGAGACACCGGCAAGGTCCGCCCCGGCATAAGAACACCAGTTACAGCAGAAACCGATTATCAGCGGCTCGAATTCTTCGTTTGCCATATCAAGCTAACTCCTCTTTTATTCACCTATCAAAGCAGCATCCACCATCGCACCCAATTGTTCGAGTCTGAAGCCGCGAATGAATATCCCCTTCTTCGGGCACGTGGCCTGGCAGACTCCACAGCCTTTGCACAAAGCTGCGTCTCTGTCAACTGTTTTCTTGATGCTGCCCTGGTACATATATTCAATCAATGTAAATGCATTGTACGGACATGGATCGATGCAGTATGCACAGCCGTCGCAGTTTGCATCTACGACTTCAGATATAGTGGCGTCCAGCTCGATCTCGTCTTTGGACAGAATTGTAGCGGCCCGGGCCGCCGCGGCCTGCGCCTGGGCGATGCTTTCGTCCACCGACTTGGGGCAGTGGGCCAGACCGCACATAAATACGCCGTCATTGGCAAAATCGATGGGTCTGAGCTTCATATGTGCTTCGAGGAAGAACTTGTCCTGATTGAGCGGAATCTTATACAACTTGCCCACTTCATCGACACCGTCGCCCGGAACTATGGCCGCGGCGAGCACCACCACATCACAGTCTATCCGAATGGGCTTGTTCAGAATGGGATCTACACAGGAGACCTCAAGGGCACCATTGTTGGCCGACACCTCAGGCTTCTGATCTTCCTGATAACGGATGAAAAGTACTCCCTTGGCTCTTGCCTGCCTGTAGTACTCTTCCAGTAAGCCGTACGTTCTGATATCGCGATAAAGTATATAGACCTGTGTATCGGGCTGAGCCTCTCGAATGGCGATGGCATTCTTAACTGCCTGGGAGCAGCAAATCCGGCTGCAATATGGCCGTGCCTCCTCTCTGGAACCCACGCACTGAATCATCGCGACGGCCCTGGCGTTCTTGAGTTCGGGCCTTCCTTCATGGATCCACTCCTCGAGGCCGCGCTGAGTGATAACGGCGGAGTTCTTGCCGTAAAGGTATTCGGTAGGTTCGTATTCTTCGGCCCCCGTGGCAACGATGACTGCGCCGTGTGAGACTTCTGTGGATTGGCCATTGTGCTGTACCGTGGATTTGAAATTACCCACGGATCCCTCGGCGCTGGTTATGAGGCTTTCCATATAAACGCTTATGTCGGGGTGAGAAGTCACACTTTCAATTGCATCATTCAGTTTCCTCTGAGTATCACTACCGTTCAACAAACTGTGTACATGCCTGAAGTTGCCGCCCAGTTGCTGCTCTTTCTCCACCAGATGTACCTTGAATCCCTGATCGGCTAAGTTGAGCGCGGCTGTCATTCCCGCTATTCCTCCGCCGATCACGAGAGCATCATTGTTCACCTTCAAGGTGCCCTTGGACAGGGGTTCGAGCAACCTTGCCTTGGCGACCGCCATCCTTACCAGGTCTTTCGATTTGCGAGTGGCCTCTTCGGGCTGATTCATGTGCACCCACGTACACTGGTCGCGGATGTTAGCCATCTCAAAGAGATACTCATTTAGGCCGGCCTGCCGACAAGTATCCCTAAATAGCGGCTCATGCGTCCTCGGGCTGCACGAGGCCACCACCACGCGGTTGAGGTCATGCTCAGCAATCAGTTCGGTGATACGCTGCTGGGTATCGGTCGAGCACGTATAAAGATTGTCCTCTGCAAGGACAACATTGGGCAGGGTCTTGGCGTACTCGACAACACTCGGCACGTCGGCATAACCGCCGATGTTCCTGCCGCAGTGGCAGACAAACACCCCGATGCGAGGTTCCTGGCCACTAACGTCCTTTTCCGGCGGGTACTCCTTATGTGTGATCAAAGTACCGCGCTGTTCCTTCAAGAGCGCCATGGCTTTGCCGGCTCCGGCAGATGCTTCTGTTACCGTTTCGGGAATATCTTTCGGTCCGGCGAATGGCCCGCAGACATAGACACCCGGTTTCGAGGTCTCAACAGGGGCGAAGCCCTGTGTGTCGGCGAAACCGTGCTCGTTCAACTTGACTCCGAACTTGTCCGCCAGCTCACGTACTTCTTTGGGAGGCCGCAGCCCTGTGGAAAGGACGACCATGTTAAACTCCTCCGTTGTTATATCTCCGTCGTCCTTCATATAAGTGATCTTCAGGTCTTTCGTGCCGGGGACCTCCTTGACCGAAGATGGATAACAGCGAATGTATCGCACGCCGAGTTCCTTGGCACGTTCGTAATAGGCATCGAATCCCTTCCCAAATGCACGCATATCGATGAAGAAGATCGTGCAATCGAGATCAGGCTGATGCTCTTTGGCGATAATCGCTTCCTTGGTAGCGTACATACAGCAGACCGAGGAGCAGTAGTTTCTATCCACTTCCCGCGATCCGACGCACTGAATCCACGCGACTCTCTTGGGATGCTTCTGGTCGGATGAACGGAGGATCTCCCCAAGATAAGGTCCGCTGGCTGAAAGAAGACGCTCGAACTGCATACTTGATATCACATTGGGATACCTCGCGTAGCCGAGTTCCTTCTTCATATCGGGATCGAAATGTTCGTATCCCGGCGCCAACACCACGGCACCGACGTCCACCTGCTCGATCTGGTCCTCCTGCTCGTAGTCGATGGCCCCGGCTTCACAGAATTCGGCGCAGGATTCACAGACGCCATTGAGAAAGTGCATGCATGTGTCGCGGTCAATCACCGCCACCTTGGGTACCGCCTGCGGGAACGGTATATATATCGAAGAACGTCCGGCCAGTCCCATATCGTACTCGGACGCGATGGGCCTGGGCACATTCGAAGTTACCTCGCTCAGGTCCACCGCATTCGTCGGGCAAACAACCTGACAGGCCCCACACGCAATGCAGATGGGCGAATGCTTATCGTAGGGAGTTGTGACCTTTCGCTCAGAGCCGCGGTTGGCAAAGCTGACGGCACCGACCCCCATCCTTTCTGCGCATATCCTGGTGCATAGTCCGCAGAGTATGCAGTCGTCATTCTGCTTGGGGAATCGTGATTCCTCGATGCCCATTCCGGCGGCCATCTCCTTGATCCGGGGAGCATCCGGACAGCGGGCCAACAGCAATTCGAGCATCATCCGGCGCGTCTTGAGCACCCTCTCGGTGTCGGTCTTGACGACCATACCTTCATGAGCGGCGTAGACGCAGGAAGCCGATATCCACGAGTCCCTGGATCCCACAATCTCGACCAGACAGACACGGCACGCCCCGTAAGGCGCCAACGACCTGAAGTCGCAAAGCGTGGGGATGTGAATACCGTGCTTTTGAGCCGCCCGGAGGATAGTCGAACCGTCTTCGACCTCAACCTTTTTGTCATCGATT
The DNA here is from genome assembly GCA_016782865.1 of Phycisphaerae bacterium. Taxonomy (GTDB): domain Bacteria; phylum Planctomycetota; class Phycisphaerae; order Sedimentisphaerales; family Anaerobacaceae; genus SG8-4. The sequence continues at coordinate 14,380 of JADHXR010000013.1, read as the reverse complement.
GTCAAAGTAATCATCTTCACTGTATCTCTCTCGAATCAAAGCGGTAAATAGAACCATTCGTCTTTTGCTCAAACACAAAATCAATCTCGGGATGGGCCACCACCAGCGTTCGCATAGTCTCGGCGATATCGCCCATAGGTTTGCAGTCGGGGTGACTCAGGCAGAACGTAGCCCGGACGACCGTTCCCTTCTGCGGCCGGGAGGTCACGTCCATTGTTCCGCCGCTCTGGCGGGCCGCCTGAGCCAGCAGTGAGAGCCCCAATCCCACCCTGCGCGTCGTTCTCGTCGTGAAGAACGGATCGAGAGCTTTCTTGAGAGTCTCTTCATCCATGCCCCTTCCGTTGTCTGAAATCTCAAGTGTTAGTAAGTCATTAGCCGGGTCTTCGTCGATCCTGATTTCGATTCTTCCGGCCGAGGCCATGATCGAATTCTCCGCAATGTCCAAAATATGCAGTGATAGATCTTCCATTTCTCCTGTGATAATCCTCCTTCCGCCTTCAAAGTTCAGCGCCCTGGCGATCTCGTCGAAAGACGCCTCTTCCACCACAAAGCAAGTGGAATTCCTGCCGACATCCTCCAGGTAATGGGCATCCGAGGAAGCCACCACCGGATAGGCATAGTCCCATTCGCGCAAAGACGCATTCGCTACTTCCACGGCATCCAGTCCCAATCCCTCCGGAATGAAGCCCAACTGGCCGATAATACCGAACCGTTCACGATCGATATGCGAGGCAATTGCCAATCCCCCGAACTGATGGATCGCCCCGACCACCTGTTCGACTGCAAGAGTGGTGGCCCCGATCAACAATTTGTTGTTTGTGCCGACCACGCGATCCCGTTCGTCGATCACCAACTGAGAGCCGAATGCCTCCTGGTCATTCTCGCCGGGAAGGTTCTCGTAGACTATCCGTTGCAGATCCATCAGTCCCTCGGTGGCCCCAAATAATCCCAGGATATGGACTTCCTCCCGCGAGGTCACCTCCATGCCGGGAATTACCGCCAGCCCGGTCCGCGCGCCGGCGCTCATAACCGCGCTGACATTCTCAGCCGAGTTGTGGTCGCATATCCCAATCATATCCAAGCCTGCTTTGCCTGCCTGCTCGACGATCGCCGTTGCCCGCATCTGATCGTCGCCGCACGGCGAAAGACACGTATGCACATGCAGGTCGGCCCTAACCTTGCCCATCATTTCGTTCCGGTAATCCCGAGGCCGTACAGCCTGCCGACAAGCTCGAAAGTCGGCATCTCGGTTACCATAATCGCTATGTTTTCCGCTTCTGCTTTCTCGATAGTATCCTGCTCGGGTTCTCTGCCGTTGACCAGGATTATTCCGGCAAGATCCTTCATACTGGCCACGGCCACAATATTCTTATGAATCTGCAAGGTGATCCAGAGGTTCCCTGGTTCGCTGTTGGCCAGTACGTCACTGAGCAGATCACTGGCATAGCCGCCGGTGACCTCGCGTTCCAGATCCCCGTCTGCGGATCTGACACTCAGCTTCAGCCCCCGAACCAATTCAGTTAGTTTCACTTGCGACCCCATCGTCAAGAGAGATATTCATTCTCAGTTGCGTTCCCTTTCCCACAACGGACATCAGGCCCATCTTGCTGGTGCACTTGCGGATATTCTGCAGACCCATGCCGGCACCGAAACCCAGCTCTCTGACCCATTCCGGCGCAGTCGAATAGCCCGGCTGAAGGGCCTTTTCGATGTCCGGAATCCCCGGGCCCGAATCTTCAACTCTCACGAGTATCTTATGCGGTTCGACGCGAACTCGTATTTCACCACCTTCGGTGTAGATTATCAGGTTCATCTCGGCTTCGTAGGTGGCAATGGCAACCCGGCGGACAATCTGCGGGGCAATTCCGAGACGTTTGAGCGTGGTCTTTATCCGGCTGGCGGTCTCTCCGGCCTTGTTGAAATCATGGCCGGTGACACTATACTGAAAGAACAGTGCCGCCTTGTCCGCGAGCACATCGTCAAAGAAGCTTTGTATTGTGCGATGATTCGTTTGCTCGTCATAGTAATCGACTTCAAGCTTCTTGAGCAGCCCCTCAATGATGTCTCCTTTCGTGATGATTCCCACCAGCTTCTCGTCCCGGCGGTCGATCACGACAAAACGTCCGAAGCCAAGCTGATCGAACTTGTTGACGGCCTGGACTGCCGGCTCATCTGCGTAAAGTGTGCGGACATTCTTAGTCATCTTCCTCTCGACAGGGCAGTCCTCCTGCCGCTCGGCCAGCCACCTGATGAAATCATCGATACTGATTACGCCCATCAGTCTGCCCTGATCGACGACAGGGGTCCCCGATATACGCTTTTCCCGCAGAATCTTGCCGAACTCGCTCATTCTATCCTGTGGACCGACTGTGATGACGTTTTTTTTCATGACATCGCCTACGCGGATTTCATAAACCAACTCCTGAACCTTGCTTATTTTGTTCTCTGCCGTCACGCAAAAACGTCCCGTAATATACTACTTCCCACATTCAAAACAACTGACCACTCCGTCCCGATAAAGCCGGCCGCAGGATTCGAACATGGACAGCGGCGTCGTCAGCATGGGGATGTTCTTGGCTTCAGCCAGCTTGATCGTTTGTTTATCCGGCTTCTTGCCCCGGACAAAGCATACGGCCCCCAGGTCCGCCATTTCCGCCGTGCGCACTACCTGAGGATTGGTCAGGCCCGTCAGCAACAGACCCTCGGGCTTAACAAAAGCCAGAACATCACTCATCAGGTCAGACCCACAGGCTGTCTTGACATCCCTGTGCAGAAGCTCACCACAAGCGATGAATTCCGCATCCAGAATCTTTCTAACATCTTCTAATGTCATGTTATCGATACCGCTTCGAACTTGCATACGTCAACACATACTCCACACTTGATACATTTTTCCTGGTCAATTACGTGCGGCTCCTTTGCCTCGCCGGTGATGGCATCCTGAGGACATTTCTTGGCGCACAATCGACAGCCGGTGCATTTTTCCTTGTCTATATCGAACGTGATCAGAGCCTTGCACACACCCGCAGGGCATCTCTTGTTTTTGACATGTTCCTCATATTCCTCCCTAAAGTGCTTGAGAGAACTCAACACAGGATTTGACAGGCTCTGTCCCAACCCGCATTGAGAGGCATCCTTGATCGCTTCGGCCAGCTCCTCGAGCAATTCGACGTCCCCTTCCCTTCCTTCGCCCCGGCAGATTCTTTGAAGGATCTGAAGCAGTGCGAGCGAGCCTTCCCGGCATGAGGTACATTTGCCGCAGGATTCGTCGTTGGTGAAATCGACGAAGTATCTGGCCATCTCGACCATACAGGTGTTCTCGTCCATCACGACCATGCCGCCCGAGCCCATCATGGACCCGGCCGCGTCCAATTGCTCGTAATCGACCCGCAAATCGAGCAGGCTCGCCGGGATGAAGCCGCCCGACGGCCCGCCGGTCTGGACCGCCTTGAACTGCTTGCCTTTGGGGATTCCGCCGCCAATGTTGTATACAATCTCCCGCAGCGTGATCCCCATGGGAACTTCGACCAAGCCGGCGTTGTTGATATTTCCCGCCAAAGAAAAGACCTTGGTCCCCTTGCTGGTCTCGGTTCCGATCTGTGAAAACCACTTCGCCCCCCAATTGACTATCACCGGCACATTCGCCCACGTCTCGACATTGTTTATCACAACGGGCTTTTCCCACAGGGTTGTGCGCGGAGGTCTCTGCCTCGGCTCAGGAATCTTGCCTTCTATAGAAGCCACCAGCGCGGTCGTCTCACCGCACACAAACGCGCCGGCCCCCTTGAATATCTGCAAGTCAAAGTCGAAGCCCAAGCCTAAGATATCTTCGCCTAACAGGCCATATTCCCTGGCCTTCTCGATCGACAACTGCATCCTCTTGACCGCGAGCGGATACTCCATCCTCAGATAAACATATCCGCTCGAAGCCCCTACCGCGTAGGCACCAATTGCCATCCCCTCGATGACCGAGTGAGGATCGGCCTCGATGATGCTCCTGTCCATGAACGCGCCGGGATCGCCTTCGTCGGCGTTACAGACCACATACTTTGGCGTCCTCGGATCCTTCCTTCTGCTCTCCCACTTGCGACCCGTTGGAAATCCGGCTCCGCCCCGCCCTCTCAGGCCCGAATCGGATATCTCTTTGATAACGGCTTCCGGCTTCATGGACGTAACGACCTTGGCCAGCGCCTTGTAGCCGTCTCGGGCTATGTACTCATCAATGCTGTCCGGATCGATCAGGCCGCGGTTGCGAAGCGCGATGAGCCGCTGGTCCTTGAAGAATGGTATCGAGCGCAACTCAGGAATCGGACTATCCTGGCCGGGCGGAACGTACATCAGACTCTTGACAGGCCTGCCCTTTAGAAAATGCTCTTCGACAAGATTCGGAATGTCCTTGGTCTTGAGATGCTGATAGAAGATGCCTTCCGGTTGGACTATAAGGATCGGCCCATTCACACAAAGCCCGCTCGCACCTGTCGGCACGACCAGAACATCATCCTCCAATTCGCGCCGCTTTATCTCGGATTCCAGCGAATCCCTGATGTCAAGGGCGCTGTTGGAAATGCAGTTCGTGCACGTACAAATCATTACGTTTGTGATATGTGGCATCGTTGCAATCCCTCTATAGCGTTCTTTCACTCCCGGCCGCGAGCGCGTATTCGCTCATTATCTTGCCGCCCATGACGTGCCTGGAGAAGATTTCCCGCGCTTTCTCGTCGTTGAGGTCCACGTATTTCACCGCCGGCTGATCTTTCTGCTCAATCGTAACCATAGGTTCATTGCTGCAAAGACCGGCACAGCTTGAGATGGTCAACTGAACGTCCTTGGCGTCGGCCTTTTCGATCTCTTCGGTCAGGGCCTTCATTACGTTTCTGGCGCCGGCTGCAATGCCGCATGTGCCCATGTGGACTATTATCTTTACCCGGCATGAGCCTTCTCTAAGGAGCATCGTCCTTTTGATCTTTTCTCCGATGCTGTCGAGGTCCTCAGGCTTGATCTTCGACATCGCGCTATCTCCTCAATTATGTGTACTTGCCCAGCAAGTCCTGAGCCATCGTCTGGTTAACGTATCCGTATATGTCCTCATCGACTGTGATTACAGGCGATTGACCGCAGCAGCCGACGCAGTTGACTGTTTCAAGACTGAACTGGCCGTCCTCGGTGACACCGCCGACATCGACGCTCAATTCTCTGGCAAACGTGTCCAGGATGCGCTGGGCACCTTTGACATAGCACGCCGTGCCCGTGCAGACGCGAATCACGTGTTTTCCCTTCGGCGTGAGACTGAACGCGTTGTAGAAACTTGCGATCCGGAGAATGTGCTCGATTGGTATCTCTTTTACTTCGGCGATCCGCAAAAGCGCCTCTGGCGGCAACCAGTTGAATTCCTCGTTCACATCGTGCAGGATTGGAACTATGATCTCTGGACCGCCCCGGTAGCTGTCCAGAATATCATCCACCTTCACCCGCATGCTCTCTTCCATCTGCACCGGTTCTCGCCCGGGCCGATCCATGTAGACAATGTTTCTCACCAGGCAGTGCGCGACGCACTCGCCGCAGCCGGTGCACTTGTCCGGATCGACGGACCGTGCCTTCTTGCGAATGCTCACCTTGAAGTTGCCCACTTCTCCCTCGATCGATTCGATCTCGGAATAGATCAGTTTCTCAATGTCCGGATGCCTGCCGCAGTCGACCATTCGGGGAGCAAGCGTACACATCGCGCAGTCGTTGGTCGGGAATGTCTTGTCGAGCTGTGCCATCACTCCGCCGATTGACGGGGCCTTTTCGACAAGATAGACCTTATATCCTGACTCGGCCAGATCGAGTGACGCCTGCATGCCCCCTACGCCGCCTCCGACTACGAGGACGGCACCAACTTTGTCGCTTGCTTTCTGGATCATTTATCCTCCCGCGGGATGGGATTGGCCTCTATCACAGGCCGACTCCCGACAGCAATTTCTCGGCGCTGATAAAATGCTTTCGCAGACCCAATTTGTCCGACGCAACTCCGAACGCCAGCGCCATAAGTTGTGTAAAATAGAACACGGGCAGACCGTAGCTTGTGCCGTATTCCTTCTCGACCTCTTCCTGACGTGTATCAAGATTCACGTGACACAGCGGGCAGGCGACCGCAATCGCATTGGCCCCTACCGCTTTGGCCTCGTCGAGGATGTCGCGTGTAAGCTTAAGAACCACGTCTGTGCGCGTCATCGCAAGAGCGCCGCCGCAACAGTCGGTCTTGTACGACCAGTCGAGTGTGGTGATTCCCAGCGAACGAAGCAGATCGTCCATCGCCATCGGATACTCACACTCATCGAACTGCATTACCTTTGACGGTCTGGTGATAAGACAGCCGTAGTAGCATACTACCTTCAGATCAGACATTTGCGTCGTGACCGCTTCGGACATATCCGTTTCGTTGCCGAATATCTCGAGCGGGCTCAGGACGTTTATCGACTTGGGCAACGGCTTCTCCAGCGCCTCGCTGATTTGTCGGGCAATCTCAGGATCTTCGGCGGCTTCATACACAGCGGTCTTCAATCTCGCAAAACAGGACGCACAAGGAGCAACGACATCGGTCATTCCCATCTTCTCCGCCAGACAGAGATTCTCGAAGGGAAGCACGAGCGACAAAAGCTTGGACGTGCAGTGTGCGGGAGACGTGCCGCAGCATATCCAGCCTTTGATCTCTTCGATCTCAATGCCAAGCTTCTCGCAAACGGCCCGGAACGATACATCGTACTCCGAGCCTGTCGAGTGAAGTGAACAACCCGGGTAGTAAGCGTACTTGCCGGTCATCGCTTGCTGACCTCCTTCGATATTTCTACAATAGAATTCCGCTTCTTCACGCGTGTGCCTCAGGGCATTGTTACCAGCCTATTTTGCGTTATGCGCTGCGTTCTTCTTCTCGATATTTTTGACGCGACTGAAGATATGCCATGTTCTCAGCGCCCCGGTAAAGCTGGGAACCATCTTGAGTTTGCCCTTGCTGAACATCTTCATTCCCATACCGGCGTCTTTGAAAAACTCGAAAGTCCGCATTTTCAGACCTACGATCATGCCGAGTTCGTACATTCGTCCACACTTCTTGATATTGGCCAGCGCCGCTCTGTAAAAAGATGCCACCTGCGGGATAGCGGGCTTTATCCCACGTCTGAGAGCCGTGATTTTCACAGCATCCATAACCTTCGCAACATCAACTTCTTGTGGACACCTGGTCGTACACGTTTCACAGGATGCACACAGCCACATTGTATTGCTGTTGAGAACAAGATCGTCCATGCCGAGACGGATGGCATGGATCAACTGGGCGGGCTTATAGTCCATAGCGTACGATATCGGACAGCCGGCCGCGCACTTCCTGCATTGATAGCAGAGGTTCACATTCTGGCCGCTTTCGCTCAAAACCGCTTCGGCCAATTGCGACGGTGATGTAATCGTCAGATTAGGTTCCATCATCTCTTGGTCTCTTTCTCTGTGACAGTAAACAGTCTCTCCAAGTCATCTAAACCGAGTTATGAATTCCCTGCCGGCGAAGCCGGATATGCCGAAAGTAGTAAAGTCGGGGCTGAAAACCCAGTGATGATATCAGTCTTCTTGGCTGGTTCATAGGTGCTCTGAGTCTGTAGCTTCAGCGAAACGTCAGAAATCATCGCTATTTCATAAAACCGAGTAGGCCTAATCCGCGGCTAATGCACCATATCATCGTCTATAGCTTCAGTGAAACATCAGAAATCACCACTATTTCATAAAACCGAGCAGGCGTAATCCACGGCTAATACACCACATCATCGCCATTTTCTCATTACTTAGAAGAAGTGCAAGAGAAATATTTCCCATATTCGAAAAAAAACAATGACAGTTAACTGGACTCTTCCAAGCCCTCATTAATACATGCCATACTTTTGTCGGGATGCAGTGTACTTGTCAAGGCAAGGATCTCTCAAGGTTTTGCGTCATAGGCTTCACTCAGTTCTCGAACCTCCCGGCGAAACCAACTTGCAACCCGCGCGGCGCCGATACAGGCAATGATCAGGCAGATCACCATTGCCCAATAGCGAGTGAGCAGAAAATAGCCGATTGCCAAAGAGATTCCAAAGCACAGCCCGAGGCCGCCGGCAACATCAAACCAGGTGCGCATCGACAGAACTTTCCCGGGTAGAGCCCTGGTCTCCTTGCTGACTCCACCCCAGAATCCGCCCGGGCGAACCCGACGATAAAAATCCTCGAGTTTATCGGTCGGCGTGGGAGACGTCACGAGTGTAATCAGTAAACAGATCGGAACTACGATGAACGTCAGCAAAGCGATCTTCAGCGGGAAATCCAGTTCCGACCATGGAACACCTCCTATCACCAGACTCTCCGGAAACCAGGTGATGAGGATGCCATGTACGCAGGCCGCGGTTAGTCCCAATGCCAACGCGGCTATCTCGGTGAAAGCGTTGATCCTCCACCAAAACCAGCGAGCGAAACTGATGATGCCATAGCCAATCGTCAGGATACCAAAAAACTCCCAGGCACCCTGAATGGACTCGATCATAGGGACAAAACAGGCGGTCAGAACCATCAGGCAGACCACCGCGATTCTTGTCACGAACATGTACCGTCTGGGGCTGGGTTTCTTGTCAACGAATCGGCAATAAAAATCGGTCATGATGTAAGAAGCACCCCAGTTCAGATGTGTGTCGATCGTCGACATGAAGGCAGCAAGAAAAGCGGTTACCAGCAATCCTTTCAATCCGGGACCGAGCACGGTGTTCATCACCAACGGATAAGCTTGCGTGTTCGTATAGCCTTCTGGAAGTGTCGGGTACATGGCGATCGACGCAAGCGCCACCGCCGCCCACAACCAGGGTCGAGCGGTCTGAAAAATGGCGTAAGAGATAGTCGCCTTGACGGAATCTCGCTCGTTTCGACATGCGCTTATCCGCTGCATATTGTAGCCATTCACGTCGCTCCACCACATGATGCCGAGGAAGACAAGCAGAGTCATCACGTCCTGGTCAAAGGTGGTAAAATCGGGAAAGATCCGCAATGTATCCTTGCCGTACGCGGGATCGGCTGCAATAGTATCCAACATCGACTCCAGCCCGCCGACGTGTGAAATCGCCAGAAAGGCCAGGATCCCCATGGAGGCCACAGCCAGAAAGAACTGTACAACGTCGGTAACGACCACGCCGTAGAAACCGGACATCAAGGCGTAAATCGTAGCAACCAAGACACAGAGGCCGACAGCCAGCTTCGAATCGATGCCGGTCATGACCGCTATAATACTGCCCATGGCAAAGGTCACCCACGCCATGGTGAGCAGGTTCTGCACGATGCCGGAGAAAAACGCGCGAAAGCCACGGAGAAACGTGGCGGGCCGGCCGGCGTATCGTAATTCATATAACTCGGCGTCGGTGATAATATTCGCCCTGCGCCAGAGCCTGGCAAAAAGGAAGATGCCGACAACTAGCATGATCACCCAGGCCAGAATCCACCACAACCGCTGCAAGCCGTGCTCTCGCACAACCTCCGTCACAAAGAGAGGGGTGTCGGAGGCAAAACTCGTGGCGACCATCGAAATGCCAATGGCCCACCAGGGAAGAGAACGCCCGCCAAGAAAGTATGCCTCAGGTCCCTTCGACGCTCTTTTCGATAAAACGAAACCCACACCCAGGGCAAAAACCAAATAGAGACATACGATCAGGTAGTCGATGAAATGAAGGTCTGGTTGGGGAATCTCCATAATATCCTAGTTGATGCGATAGTCGATAACGACATCGTCCACCAATCTCTTCGCCCCTTCGACAGACACCAGGCCGCCTGCGGGCGTCAGCACTAATACGACCGGTGTGTCGGCAGGTACTTTCACAAAACTCATGCCTTTGACGTTGCGGCGCAGAAAACTGTCAGACACGGCATCGTAGAGATCGAGAGGCTTGTCTCCCAATGCAACCGCTACATCTTTGGCCTCGGAGTAGGGATTGAAGTAGAGATAGGTTGGATAGGCCTCGTTGCGATAGAGATCCGTGGCCAGGAGATCGAGGGCCAGGATCTTCTCATGGTTCGTCGCCCGGACGATCGATCCAAACACGCCCACGTAGGACGAGCCGTAAATACCCAGGTCCGTCTCGGGACCCCAACCGTAACTCATCGGGTCTCCGCCGGCAGTCAGTGGCTCGTCGGGACGCATCCATTTCTGGCGCAAACCCTCGTAGGCGATCGCATTCCACACATCCCCTCGCCACTCGGGATTCGTCTGACGCGATGGGGAGTGTTCGCCAGGGTAGAAGTAACGTGCAGCGTTCGCGGCGCCGAGCATCCATTTCCCTATCGCACGGGCAAAACGGTCGTCATAGCGGGCAATGGGCACGATCGGCCAGGCTGTGGCAAACGTATTCATCGTGAAGGCATAACCGGCTTGGGGGTTTTGGGGTTTGGTAAAACCCATCAGACCATGCACGTCGCGGCCTTCCCAAGTGTCAGCAATCATAATCATAGTCGGCCGAGCGTCGCTGCGTTCGAACACCCATTGCAGGAGTTTGCGAACATCGTAAGGCCGGTTGTGCTCGGCGTTCATGCGGGCAGCCGTATAGGCCCCAAAAGGAAGAAGGATTTCGTATGCCGGATTTTTTTCTCGGGCCTCGTAGAAACGCAGACACCAATCGACCGCTTCCAGGTACTTTTGCGCCTCAGCGCTATTGCCTTGTCGAACCGACCTACTATAAGCCGCATGCATCAACCAGGCCAGAGCTGCGCCGCTGTCCGGCTCGATCCAGCGGTCGTTAGTCACCGGCTTCATCTGGTGGAAATCGAAACCGGTCTGATCAAAATCCGGCTGGCGACCCTCATCGGTCAACACGCAAAGAACCTCCAACCAGCGTCGGCAGACCCGATCTGCGATCGATTGGACATTCGACTCATCGGGATAGAGATCGCAAAGGGCCAGGAAAAGAATGTTAGGAAACAGAACGTACCAATGACTCTTCGCCGGCCGTTCCGCCGGATCGTTGACGATGACACCCTCGCCGGGCCGGTCAGCGTAATACTGCTCGCACAGAGTGACCCAGTTGACCGGACCGGCGGATTTGTCGATGCCGACAAGGGTCGCCCCGATAACCGCACCCAATGTCGCAAGCGATTCATTGTGCCGATCCTCGGTGCTGTTCTTTCGGCGTCGGTAGTCGCCCACATAACAGGGAAGGCCGAAGCCTTTCTTCTCGCCGTATAGCATCTGGAAAACCAGCGGCAGATGCTCGCCCCGGGCTTCGGAATCGAAAGCGATGCGGTCGAACTCAAAAGCTACAGCGCGCCAGTCGCGCAAACGGTAGGGCTGCGGATTGTTTGGTATCCTCTCGATGATGTCGATGCGAACCTGCTCGCCCGCCCCCACAGCGACACCGATGAAAAGCATCGCGAATAGAGGAATTGAAAGCAGGCGATGCCAAATAGTAATACGTATGAAGCAATCTCTGAACTTTTCGGGCAAAGGGTTAGACAAGCTGAAACTCCTTTATCGAGCGGATTCATCCCAAAGCCTATCTATCGGGACCTTCTCCCAAATCAAGGATTAAGGATAGGAATCTTGATTTTTCAACCATGAGAGTGATTATACCCCCCATCAAGGTAGAAATCAACGCAAGTCCGGTTCCGAGAGGTGTAGATACCACTTGATGCTCACTTTCCGGTCGCCCAGGCTTCGGTCTGGGCCAGAATAGGGTTGAGAAAGGGGCCATTTCGGCACCGTCTTCAAGCCCGTCACCGGCAAATGTTGACATTACGCACCCTGTACACAACGCGATGATGTATATGGCCAAGAAAGCCAGGGAAAAGTCGTCCGGCCGCATGGTAATTCAAATCTTCCCGAACGAACAGTTGGGTACGGAGAAGGAAAACATAGAGGCGCTTCAGCTCGGCTATCTGGCAGCGACAAAGATATCGACAGCAGTAATGGAAGGGTTTGTGCCGCGAATGAGAGTGTTCGGCATTCCTTATCTTTTCAGAGACTCTGAGCACTACTGGAAAGTGCTGAAGGGGCCCATAGGAAAGGAGTTGCTGGCGTCAGGGAAAGGTAAAGGACTGCGTGGCTTGTGCTTCTATGACGCAGGGTCGAGAAGTTTTTATGCAAAGAAAGAAATCAGAAGCCCCGAAGATTTGAAGGGCTTGAAGATTCGTGTCATGAATAGCGTGATGTCTATGAAGATGGTAGGAGCTATGGGCGGTTCGCCAACTCCAATTCCTTGGGGTGAACTTTATACTGCACTCGAACAAGGCGTTGTAGACGCGGCCGAAAACAACCCACCATCGTTTCGTACCTCAAGACATTATGAAGAGACTTTGTACGGAAGTTTTTGTTTTCTTGTGCATATCAGTTTTTTCATTGACTGTCATGGTCCTGGGCGGAATTGACCTTGTCACCAGTACTTTGAGACTGGAACAGCTATCACCGGCTCTGGGGATTAAGGTTGGTTATGAATCTGTGTGTTGGGCTATGCACACCCCCGGTTGGCACCTGCCTCTTCCTCGGCTGTGGCATTGCTGAAACCACGGTGACCAAAGTGATGCGTCATATTCTTCCCCTTTTTGCAGCAATGGTAATTACGCTCTTGATTTGTATCTTCGTGCCTGAAATATCCATGTGGCTGCCTGACAAACTCGGATTCGTCAAGTAGCTATATTGGTTGTCTGGCCTTTGACCGATTCATTCCGGCGGGGCAGAATGTCTGGTAGGATTTGTTTGCTTGGAGATAGAACACATAAAGGAGCTAGACCATGTATAAGATGACCACCGTTTCAGTTATTTGTGTATCACTAATTATTCTTCCGGGTCATGGGGCCTTGGCTCAGGCGCCGCAGCGCCCGGCGAGTAATTCATGGGCCCAGATGCGACGTTTGTCTGCTGAAGATCATAAGAGAATGATGGATCTTCTGGGTATCAAGTCGCTGCGGCCCGGTCGCAATGGAATGGACCCCAAAGCGGCCAACTACGCCAATTATGATGAGTCCAAGGCCAATCCCTATCCGAACCTGCCGGACCCGCTGGTATTGAAGGACGGGCGGAAGGTAACGACGGCCAAGATGTGGTGGGATCAAAGACGTCCGGAGATCGTGGAGGACTTTGACAGGGAAATCTACGGACGCGTTCCCAGGAACAGCCCAAAGGTGAATTGGCAAGTGACCAGCACCACCAAAGAGACAAACGGCGATGTGCCCGTCATCACCAAACAACTTGTGGGCCACGTTGACAATTCATCATACCCGGCCATTACCGTCGACATCCAGGTCACATTGAGCACCCCGGCCAACGCCACAGGGCCTGTGCCGGTTATCATGGAGTTCGGCTTTGGCGGCGGCTTTGGTAGAACCGGACGCGGAGATGGGCCCGGTTGGCAACAACAAGTGCTCGCCAGGGGCTGGGGCTACGCCACAATTCGCCCTAATAGTATTCAGGCCGACAGTGGTGCGGGCTTGAACCAGGGCATCATCGGTCTGTGTAACAAGGGACAGTCCCGCAAGGTGGATGACTGGGGCGCCTTGCGTGCCTGGGCCTGGGGTGCCGGCCGTGCGCTGGATTGCTTTGAGACCGACAAATCTGTAGATGCCAGGCAAGTCGGGCTCGAGGGTCACTCACGCTATGGCAAGGCAACGCTCGTCGCCATGGCGTATGACCAGCGTTTCGCAATCGCCTATGTCAGTTCCTCCGGCGAAGGGGCGCCAGTCTTTTGCGCCGTGATTGTGGCGAGATAGTGGAAAATGTAGCCGGATCGGGCGAATACCACTGGATGGCCGGCAATTTCCTCAAGTACGCCGGGCCATTGACCTGGGACGATTTACCCATTGACGCTCATGAACTGGTTGCTCTGTGTGCTCCGCGTCCTGTGTTCATCAGTAGCGGCTCGAATAATGGTGATGCATGGGTGGACGCCAAGGGCATGTTCTTGGCCGCAGTGGGTGCAGGACCGGTATATAATCGAGATGAGATGATGAAATCTATCCTTAAGATTCTGGTGACTATTGACGTGGTCTTTTTGTGCTGTGGTGTCGTCTCAGCCCTTGGTCAAACGCAATACGTGGATTTTGTTGACAGCCAAGGCAGCTTCCGCCTTGCGCAAAAGGACCGTCTCGCGACGCTTTATGTTGATTCTCGGGACTACGCCGGCGTTGTGCGCGCGGCCAAGGACTTGCAGGCCGACATTAAGCGCGTGACGGACCGAAATCCCCTAGTCACGCACGAACAAACCGGCCTTGGGAAAAAGTGTGCGTTCACAATTCCAAAGGTCACTTTTTTGGCAATGAATAAGGTTTTATAGTATTAGCGTGATTATGATAAGAAGTGACATTAGGTCTCATCTATTGAGAAACGTCAAGTTGGTGAGGGCAACAGTGAAGGGGC
>JADHXR010000232.1 GCA_016782865.1 Phycisphaerae bacterium | reverse complement strand
AAACCATGCGGTTATTTCATCTTCACCGGCACTCATCGCTGCCCTAAATGTTTGTTCCAGTATGCAACTTGCCCTTTTGCCTGCGCAGGCCCGGCGGAGCCTTCGGTGACATATTTACCTGCAACGCAAGCCGCACCGAGATGCTCATACACATCCGCCTCGATCGAAGCCGAGTATTCCTGGAATTCTTCCAAGACAAGCTCGGCTAATCTCTTGCTTCGCTTCTCACAGTCGGCGACCAAAGAGCCGACGATGCCGTGCGCCTCGCGGAAGGGGACACCCTTGCCTACCAGATACTCGGCCAAAGCCGTGGCATCCAGAAATCCTTCGTCCAGTCCGGCTGCTATTCTTTTCGTGTTGAACTTCGCATGTGAGACTACCGCGCACGCCATATCCAGGCACGCATCGACTGTGTCGTCGGCAGCGAAAATATGCCTCTTGTCCTCCTGCATGTCGCGATTGTAACCCGACGGCTGGCCCTTGAGGATTGTAAGGGTCGCCATCAACGAGCCGTAAACATGACCGGTCTTGCCGCGGATCAGTTCCAGGACGTCGGGATTGCGCTTCTGAGGCATCATGCTCGACGACGTGCAATAGGCGTCGTCAATCTTAACAAAGGCGAACTCGTTGGACGAATAGAGTATCCAATCCTCAGCCAGGCGTGACAGGTGCGTCGCAATAAGCGCACAATCGAAAATAAATTCAGCGCAGAAATCCCGATCGCTGACCGCGTCGATACTGTTGTAACTGATGCCGGAGAAACCCAATTGCCTTGCCGTGCTCTCCCTGTCCAAAGCCAGCGTAGAGCCGGCAACGGCGCCGCTGCCCAAGGGCGATACGTTGAGCAAGGCGCTGCAATTTCGCAGCCTGACAAAGTCTCGCTCGAGCTGCTCGGCGAAACTCAGCAGGTAAGCGGCGATGACGATCGGCTGGGCACGCTGAAGATGCGTATAGGCCGGCATCACATCCTCTGTATGTCTGCCCGCCAGTTTGACAAGTGCTTTTTGAAGCAACGTGATCTTGGCCTGCAGAATTTCGATCCGGTCCCGCATCCAGAGTCTGACATCGGTGGCGACTTGATCGTTGCGACTTCTTCCGGTATGGAGTTTCTTGCCCGCCTGGCCC
The DNA here is from genome assembly GCA_016782865.1 of Phycisphaerae bacterium. Taxonomy (GTDB): domain Bacteria; phylum Planctomycetota; class Phycisphaerae; order Sedimentisphaerales; family Anaerobacaceae; genus SG8-4. The sequence continues at coordinate 5,971 of JADHXR010000232.1, read as the reverse complement.
GTCTTGACTACAAGCGCGGCCTCGATTGCCATGTGAATATCTTCGTACTCCTTTTTGAAGTTGAAGCGCCCGCTCGCAATTTCCTCGCCGATTTCGATCAACCCGCTTTTGATCTGCTTGAGTTCATTCTTGGTAATCAGCTTCTGCTCGGCCAGCATCTGCGCGTGAGCAATCGATCCGACAATGTCATACTTGTAGAGACGTTTGTCTATCGACAGCGACTCCACAAAATCGACCATCAACTCATCCGGCTCGCCGGCTAACCGCCTTTCCCAACTCTTTTCTGCCTTGGTCATTCTATCTGCTCCGAGAACAAGAATCTTTGCCGCAAATCTTACGAGCGACCGCTGTCAATGTCAAGCGCGTGGGATACTACCGAATTCCTTATAAGCCTCGAACAAGGTGATGATGTTTTCGATTTGAGTGTCGGCTTGAAGGTTGTGTGCGGTACAGAAAATATAGCCACCCTTGCCAGCTAACTTTTCTACACGATCTTTCACCTCGTTTCGGACATCTTCGCAGCTCCCATAGGGCATTGTCTTTTGAATAGATATTCCACCATGGAAGCAGATTTTGTCACCGTACCGTTCCTTTATTCTCTGGTAGTCCATCCGGGCACAATCCGGCTGGAGAGGATTCAAGATATCCAGGCCGGATTCTACGAAATCAGGCAATAACTGCGTGACACACCCACAGGTGTGATGGGCCACTTTGCAGCCAAACTCATGGCCGATATTGACAAACCGATCGAAACCCTCTTTCAGCAGATTTCGCCACGTATCGACGGACAAAAAGGTGTTATCCTGTGTGCCGAAGTCATCGCCGGTAAAGAAGATATCGACGTTTCGGCCAGCGGCTTGTAACGTTCTGCGAGCGTATTCGCTGTAGAAATCTGCAATTTTGCGGAAGATCGTCTTTGCGATTTCCGTGTTTGCCACGACATCCATCAAAATCTGCTCGACGCCTCGCACGTACATAGCAGGTTTCAACTGTGCGCAGCGGTTGAGCCTGTCGCCCATGAATACCACTACCTTACCTGTCTCGCGGGCCTCCGCAGCCTGCTGCCTTACGCACTCATAATCGAAGTGTTCGGGCCTGGGCCACCTGGGATAGCTTTCGATTTCGGCGACGCAAGTTGCTTTTTGAAGGGGATACAGGACAACTTCGCTGTAGGTACCTGCCCTGGCTCCTTCGCCGTAGGATACCGCTCTTCTCACGACGCCGAAGTGGTCTTCCTGTAAACCGTCCTGGCGAATTGTGTGGCCCGGCCCGATGTATTTTGGACCTTCGATATATCTAAAATCAACATCGAAGTGCTGTAGCAATTGCTCCTGCGATGAAAACCGCAAGTGTTTCAACAGCTTGGCGTTGACCTCCGAAGTTGCCCAGTAATCGACAGGGACTCTGTCGGGTTGTTTGTGAGCCATAGCGAGTTTGAATCGCTGCCTTGAATCCATAAACAAATGTCCCCCTCTAATCGACAGTACGAGTCTTAGGCCCGGCCTTCCAAATCAGGCAAACCAACAGAGCACCCAAGATAGCGGCCAAACCGAATAATGCAAAGGTAAACTCATAACCGCATCTCAATATCAATACCCCCGCGCCCCAGCCGGCGAGACTTGCACCGATATAACCCATCCCGTCGATGAAGCCCGCCGCTCCTGCGGCACCTGACTTCTTCCCGAAGTCCTGAGCGGCGTGGCCGACCATTAGGATATGCGGCCCGTAAGTGCAAAAGCCAATAACGGCGATTACGAATATAACCAGGCCGGAATTGGTTGGATCAAGATATGGAAAAATAATCGATGATATTCCCAACAGCATCAGCAGCAGGGCAATTACCGGTGCGCGTCTTCCTTTGAAGAAACGGTCTGTGGCCCAGCCGGCAAGGATGGCACCAGCGGAACCAGCTAAAGGATGGATGATTCGTTTCATCACCTCTTTGAAGCCAAAGCCTCCAGTACCGATCGACTCACCGCTTTCAGCAAGGAAGTCCGGAAGCCAGTTGACAAAACCGTAACGGTTCATATCCAGAAGAAAAAACGTCAAAGCTACAATCCAGATGTAAGGATTCTTGAGGGTCCTCGCAATATTTTGGACAATGGTACGTTGACTCTTCCCGACAAGTCCAATTTCGGAATGATCGTCAGCTTCAACCGCAGGTAAACCTACATCTTCAGGCGTATTTCTAATATGGACAAAAAAGATTACTCCTACTACTGCAAACAACCCGGCCGGCACCAGGAAGGCAACACGCCAGTCACCTCCCATTTTCTGAGCATAATATGTGACAATAAAGAAGGCCAGGAACCATGAAAATGCCGCACCGAATTGATAGCAGGTGCCCATGAAGCCCATCACTTTGCCCCGGTTCTTCGAGCTGAACCAGTGTGCCATAATTCGAACCATCGGCGTCCAGCCCATCGCCTGAAAAAAACCATTTGCACCCCAAAAGATAACTACCAAAAGCAGAATCGTTCGGGGATTTGCAGTCTCAGGCGACATAAGAAGCGTTACCAGAAATACAGCAATATTCATTGATACCGAGCCTACGACGCCAAGACTTGCAATTAGCCTGCTGCCGAAACGGTCGGCGAGCTGGCCGTTAACGAATTGGCCGAGGGCATACATCAGCGTTAGGGCAGAGAAGATTATCCCGATTTGAGACTTGTCCCACAAGAATGCGCTGCCCATCTCCTTGCTGACCATCGGCATGTTGTAGCGGCAGAGATAGTAAGCGAAGTATGTAATCCAGACAGTCGAGAATATTCTGACCTGCCAGTGTTTGAGGTCTCCTGCCGAACTGTTTTTGAACGTGCCCATTCGCTGAATCCTCAGAGGTGCTCTGGCGAATCCATGACAATACTTGACATTTTGACCGAGAGTATCGGAGACCGGACGTGCCAAGTCAAGCGGAAATGCCAGGCAAATCAGTTAGGTTGGCTCAAGAAGCAGACATTCTCGGCAACCAGATCAAGACCAGGGCGTCGTACAGCGAGTTCTCAGCAATCTCATCCGGATATTGTCCTTGACGGCGGGCATTACAATTGAACGGTCGAGCAGATCTGCCGTGGCTTCTGTAGTCAGACAGGTCTGTCAAAGGACGCCTATACGTGTTCTTTGCTCGTAGCTTGGACGATCTTGCCCGGACCCATACCGCGGGGGCTTGTTTTTTCGAGATCGCACTTTAAATCAGCGCAGAGTGTTTTAGAATAGACTTGTTGTAAGTTCGTACTGTAGTGCCGATTCTGCCGAGGCGCGAAGTTGAGGAATTCGCTATGACCCGAAGCAGCAAGACTGATCGACAAACGAATTTGAGATCAAGCTGCGTGAATTCATTCTTGATCCTTGGTATGATCTTCAGCTTCTTTGGCTACTCGCCGTCCGCGACTGAAGGTTCTCAAAGGGCGAAAACCGAATGGATTTGCCCAGATAGAGGAGGGAAGTAATCTTTGCCATTCATGCGGCGCCGGATAGTGCACCGATGCAAAGTTGCATACTGACCGCGACGATGGGCAACTACATCCGTGCGAGACATTTTTGGCTCCGTGACCGCGTGGTCTACAGCGAAACACTCTGGCCGGATCCAGTGACGGCTGGCGTGGGACCTGTGGGATTCACTCGCCCGGAGTTCTTTGAGGAAAGTTCCATGCTTCGTCTGCGAGATGGTTCCCTTGTCGTTATGATCACAACCGACGAAGACAACCCGTCGAAGGTCGTGGCGAAACGTATGCTTTCGGCGAGGCTGCATGAAATAATTCTTTTTTGCTGGTATCGTCAGTTGTGGCCGGCAAGTTCCGCTTGATCGGCGGCCTACGGTACGGGTCGTCGGGCGGGCCGGCGATACCCATTGTTGGAGAACAACTGATGAGCAACAGACAGCCCGTGAATATTCCTATTGCCCTGTCCAGAGCGCGTGACCAGCTCGATCACTGGCGTAGCCGACGGCGCAGCAAGCGCGCGCGACTGCCCAGAGAACTCTGGCGCCAAGCCGTGGCCCTCGCCAGAGAACACGGGCTCAACAAGACTGCCCGTGCACTGGGTTTGAAATACTGCTCGCTTAAGAAGCACCTCAATGAAGCCGATGCCGACGAATTAGTCCCGGCGAAGATCAAGCCTGACTTTATCGAGCTTGTTGGCGGTGTGATGCCGTCCGGCTCGGCTGAATGTACGATCGAGTGGGCCGACGGCAGCGGTGCGACGCTGCGGATGCATATCAAGGGCGCCGGCCTCTCGGAGCTGGCCTCTGTGGCTGGCGTGTTCCGGGGCGGCCGGGCATGATCCAGGTTACGCCTCAGATGCGGATTCGGGTGGCGGTCGAGCCGGCCGATTTTCGTAAGGGGATCGACGGTCTGGCGTCTCTGTGTCGTGTGGCGCTTCGCAGCGATCAGTTCAGCGGATGCGTTTTCGTTTTCTGCAATCGCAGCCGCAAGGCGGTCAAGATTTTGGTCTATGATTTATGTTCAGTAGTTATTAATGTGGAGTTACCGCTGGAAGCTCTTTGAATGCAAGGCATGGGGCGCCTTCTACTCCACATTAATAAATGGGTACCCGTTTCAGCAAGATCACCTTTGCGAGCCTCTACAACTCGCCTGGCTATTATTCTCCTCTACACTACCGGTCTTCGCAGAGGGGAATTGCTTGGATTAACCAGAGCCGATTACCACCCTTTGGAGCAAACACTTACAATTCAGACCTCCAAGTTTCACAAGTCACGCATTCTGCCTTTACCAAGCGATGTGGCGTTGGAGGTCGAAGCGTTTTTGGAAAAGTACAAATCCGTTTATCCTCGGCTTCCTAACAATTCTCCACATACTACTACCTGCGATTGATTGAACCTGTGGCCTCACTCGCCAGCTCCGCATTTGCAGCCCACTATGGTGCGCTGATCCAAGAGGTTGAAGGAGGTGAGCAATGAAACCTAAACGACCAAACATGCTTGGGTCCCTGCTGCAAAACTTCTTTGGCAACCATCTTCCCATTCTGCGTGGCATGAGCCCGCACACGATCCAAAGCTATCGTGATAGTTTGGTGCTGCTATTGCGTTTTCTTGCTTTGCATAAAAACCGCTCAGTTTCTTCTTTGGATCTGGAAGATGTGGGGCATCAGGAGATATTATCTGCCATTGATCAGGATACGCCCAAGGGACGGCGAGATTATGTCCTTTTAGCTACCATGTTCAACACCTGTGCCCGAGTACAGGAGATCCTGGACCTAAAGGCTTGCGATCTCCAGCTTACCAAACCGTTTCAACTGCAGTTCATGGGCAAAGGCAGAAAACAGCGATATTGTCCTATTTGGCCTCAAACTGCACGACTCTTGCGTCGTCTATGTATGGAATTGAACATAGACTTAAAGTCCGAAGTGAGAATTTTCCAGAACTGCAGGGGCGCGCCACTGTCTCGCTTTGGAGTTCGATATATCCTCAATGAGTGCTTGAAACATGCTCAAACTTCTACTTACAGTTCTTGTTCCAAGCGACTGCACCCTCATAGCATGCGACACAGCACCGCTGTAGCTCTCTTGAAGTCCGGAGTAGATTTAACAACGATAAGTCAGTGGTTGGGCCATTCGGATCCAAAAACCACAAACCGCTATGCTACCATCGACCTCGAGATGAAGCGTAAAGCTATTGAAAGCGTTCAACCGGTGAAGAGCCAAGAAACTCAACCATGGTCACGCGATAACACAATCATTGAATGGCTCGAATCCCTTTGAAGTCCAAAAATAATGTGGAGTTGCCATATGGGAAGTCTCAAACCGACAGACAGTTAGTGTGGTAACTCCACAGTAATAACTACTGAACATAAATCATATAATGTTGAGCTCAACATTATATGATGGGCAAGGCTTTTGGCTGTGCCAGAAGCGGCTCTCGAAGGGGCGGTTCCCGTGGTGGCCGCAGAGCGCCTCCTCGGCGACCAAAGCCTTGGAGGCCCACCAGCTTGCGGTCCTGCTGTCCGGCGGCAAT